>JAESQE010000030.1 GCA_016765335.1 Planctomycetaceae bacterium | reverse complement strand
GTAGGGTCTGCTGTGCAGACCAATAAAACTGTGGGTACAACTCTCTGTTTCGGTCTGCACAGCAGACCCTACAGGTTAATCAACTATTCCAATGACGGCGTATCTTACGGGCGCCTTTTTCGTTTTCATCATTTTCTGAATTTCTGCCCCGTCTGTAGTCAGTAATACTTGGTCGCCAACTCCGGCTCCAAGTTCATCAATTGCAAGTTGCGGGAATTCATCTGGCGAACCATCTGCCATCAGCGGTTGCACAAGCATCAAACGCCACCCGATTAGAGAGTCGTCCTTTACTGTAGCAGTCGCTTTTCCGCAGACTTTGGCGATTTGCATTGATGAAAAACCTTGGTGACTTTGCCGTATTTAATGAAAACTGAAAATCAAACAGTGGAAACTATCAATTTGCCTTAAACGATGCGTAAATCATCAACCAGGCAGCAACGTCTTTGGCGAGTAAATGTCATCGGATTGGTGACACCTTCTCCGGTTGGCGTTGCAATACTGAAGGACAGATAACCTTCGCCGCCCAAGCTTAAACCGGCTGGTGAAGCACCGTTTTTAATGAACAGTGTTGTATCCAGTCGCTTACCCATGATTGACATCGTTCGAACATTTCGAGAATGAATAATACTTGTGTGCTTGAAGCCGTGTTCGTATTCCTCAGCCAGATCAATTCCGTGCATTGCATCTCGGCAACGAATGATTGGAACGAAAGGCATCATTTGTTCCTCAGGGACAAACGGGTTGTTTTCGTCAGTTTCTCCAAAGAGTAGTGGCACTGATTCAGGAATTGATATTCCGATTTGCTGAGCCAGAACTGAAGGATGCTGTCCGATTAAGTCCCGGTTCAAATGCCAATGATCGTCTGCATCTTTTGGGGGAGTAAAAGCGGCGCGAGTCATTTGATCGACCTGCGAAGAATTCAATCGATGAGCACCAGCTCGGTCCATGGCTTCCATGAACGCATCTGCAACCGAATCGACAACAAAGACTTCTTTTTCACCGATACAAAGCAAGTTGTTATCGAACCCACCACCGGAAATGATCGAGCGAGCTGCGTTATCTAAATCGGCTGTTTCATCAACCATTACAGGAGGATTACCCGGACCTGCAACAATCGCTTTTTTCTTACTCGCAAGAGCAGCACCTGCAACACCAGGACCACCAGTCACACAAAGTATTTTAACGCCACGATGCTTGAAAATTGTCTCGGCTGTTTCCAGCGTTGGGTTGGCGATAATTGTGACGACATTTTCCAGACCTGTTGCTGCGTAAATTGCTCGGTTGAACCGACGGGTTCCTTCACAAGCGATTTTTGCACCGCTGGGATGAGGGTTCACAACCATCGTGTTTCCGGCAGCAACCATGTTCACGATGTTACCAGCCAGCGTTGGCAAAGAGTGCGTGACCGGTGTGATGACGCCGATGACACCAAACGGGGCGTATTCGGTAATGGTTAAACCGTGATCACCACTGACTGCATCGGTTCGCAGGAATTCGGTGCCGGGCACCTTCTGGATGATTCTCAGCTTTTCGATTTTGTGTTCGAGGCGACCAATGCCGGTCTCTTCGTATTCGAGCGTACCAAGTTCTTCGGCTTGATCGTTACAGATTCGCTTAACGATCTCGACGATCTTTGTGCGATCTTCCAGAGTGGCTTCTCGTAGTTTTTTGTACGATTCGTTTGCAGCTGCGATGGCTTGTTCGACACAGCCAAACACCCCCCAATCGCCATTTTGACGCTCGCCACTGGCAACACTGTTTCCGTTATTGCTTTTTTTGAGTTGTGCCAGGACTTCCTGGACGACGGTTCGAATTGCAGCTTCTGTATTTTGCATCGAAGAGACCTCTTCAAATAATATTTCATTCCGATTTAACGACGGACTCAATATTTGTCGTTAATTAAATTCAGCATCCTGCTGTGGAAAACCCGCAAGTTCCTTCTTCTTTTTGATCCAGTCGTCAATTCGCCCGGAGGTCGGGAAAAAAGCAATCATGGTCAGGAGTAACACAAATACTATTCCAAGTGTGAATGGGTAGTTATCCGAATTTACTCCAAAAATATTCCTGAACGCAGCAGCTTCCAAGATCGCTAGCCTGACTACCATCCGTGTTTGATAAGCCCCAGGGTAGCGGTATTCCTCTTTTATTGAGTTGTTTGCAAGTACCACTTTCGCCATCAGATTGGGGACGATCATGGCGGCAATAAAACATACTCCAGCAAAGCCAGCTGCAAACGAAACGTCAGATTGATCACCTGTCGGTGCTTCAGCAAGTACATCCGGGAGAATAAAGCCTCCAGTAATAACCACTCCCAAAATCAACGCCCCAGCGATGATAGGGCAAACCCGCTTCGCTGCTTCAAGTGAAGTACCTTGGTTTTGTTGACTCATGCATCCTCCTTGGATTTGTCATAAATCGTCGCATCGTGTACTTGAACCGTATCGACAATGCCGACGATGGCTGCGTCAATGGGTAGTGTTTTGGTTTGATCAGTAAACCGAGCACTCGAACCTTGGACGCAAAGCACAATTTCCCCCTCACCTGCCCCAACGGCATCAACCACAATAAAAGTACGACCGGTAGATTTCAGAGAATCCTTCTTCTTTTCGTCGACACGTAACGGCTCGACAATGAACAGCTTCTGGCCAACCATTGAATCGACCTTATGTGTCGAGACAATACTGCCTGTGATCCGTCCAATGAACATGATTCGTTTCTCCGATAAAATCCCTAAAACCGTTACAGACCGAAATGTCTGTGCTTTTATTATTAACCGTTCAACACTTGTGCAGTCTGTCTGGCGACAACAATCTCTTCGTTCGTTGGAATAATCCAAACGTCAACCTTGCTGTCGCTGTGGGCAATAGATTGCTCTTCAGCAGATGCAGACTGATTTTTCTCTGCATCCAGTTGCAAGCCAGCCCACTCAAACCCTGCACAAACATGTTCGCGAATGAAGCGACTGTTCTCTCCAATACCTCCGGTGAAAACGACCGCATCAATTCCACCCAAAGCAGCCATGTAACCGCCCAGGTAGTGCCGAATCGCAGAGACATAAACTCCCAGAGCCAACTTGGCACCGGCATGTCCCTTCTCGGCAGCTTCTTCCAAATCTCGAACGTCTCCGCTCAAGCCACTAATTCCAAGCAGTCCGCTTTTGCTGCCCAGATCCACCAGCAACTCTTCCAGCGACTTCCCGGTAGCTTTCATCAGAATCGGTAATGCGAACGGATCGAAATCCCCCACCCGATTATTCTGAGGCAGCCCCGTTTGTGGACTCATTCCCAGAGAACAAGCAATCGATTGACCATCGTTTTGTGCACACAATGAGCTGGAACCGCCGAGGTGACNCGAGACAATTTTTAGGTTGTCTTGTTNCAATAACTCTTTGGCTCGTTGTCCGATGTACCGATGGCTGGCTCCGTGAAATCCCCAGCGTTGAACTTCGTACTCGTCTCTCCATTGAGTCGGCACNGCGTACAAACGATTTTCATCTGGGATCGTATCATGGAAACCCGTTTCCAATGCTGCGACCAACTTCATTTCAGGGAATGCACTTTGCAGTTCTCGCATCGCCCGGGCATAAGGTGGATTATGAGCCGGGGCCACATCTGCTAAAGATTCCATTTTCTCAAGCAGTTCTTCTGTCACCAAACGAACTCCGCTCAGATTGCCAGCAAAAACGGCTTTGAAACCGATTGCTGCCACTTCGCTTACTTCGCCCAGGCAACCCGTTTCGCTGTCTGTTAATTGTTCGAGGCAGATTTGCACCGCAGCTGCATGATCGGGCACATGTTGTGTCCGTTGCGATTGGTGCTCTCCGATTTCGACAAAACAGGAACTTTCATTCCCCGGCTGTCCGATGCGATCAATGCCTCCTCGCGCAAGTTGCGTTTCGGATTCGATATCGAACAGACGATATTTGAAACTGGTTGAGCCTAGATTGGCTACAAGAATTTTCATTGCTCTTCCCTGATCAAAACGTAGTCTCAATCACGAATTCAATTATTCGTGACTGTCTTAAATGAAGTTGTTCATCAAGTCGCCTTCAGGGCGAGCGATGACATGAGCCGAGACAAGCTCGCCAACACGACTGGCTGCTTCTGCTCCAGCATCAACTGCTGCTCGGACAGAACCAACATCGCCTTTAATTATGGTTGTCACATAGGCACCGCCGATTTGAATTTGCTTAACCAGCGAGACATTCGCTGCTTTGAGCATCGCATCGGAAGCTTCGATCTGAGCGATCAAGCCTTTTGTTTCAATTAAGCCAATAGCTTCGCCATTCATTATTTTATCACTCCAGTGAAAAGTTTTCTGTTCCATATCCTGACGGTTCCCTAAGAGCCGCTCAGTGAGAAAGCAATTACTTGCTGGCTTTCTTGGAAGGAATTATGCTAGCCAGTTCTTCGTGGGGACGAGGAATGACCTGAACGCTGACAACTTCTCCCAGTTTGCTTCCAGCAGAAGCTCCTGCGTCGATTGCAGCTTTAACAGCAGCAACATCGCCTACGACAAATGCCGTGACTAATCCGCTACCAACTTTTTCCCAACCAATCATTTGAACGTTGGCTGCTTTGAGCATTGCATCTGCGGCTTCGATCAAGCAGATTAAACCTTTGGTCTCGATCATGCCGAGAGCTTCCATCGCCTTTGCCATTATTAGACTCCCACTTAAAAAGAAATTGTTGCGAGGCTAAGCCTCAAATTTACTAATTCATCAATCATTTGGTCCGCAAACACAGACCCTGAAAACTTATTTATTCTTGCAAGCACAAGGCTCTTTTTTTAATAATTCAACGTTGCTGGCTGCATCCAAATTCAAACAATTACCTTCATCGGTATCGATATGAACTTCCAGCTTGATGTTTTCTCCTTCGCGGACAACAACCCCTTCGAGGATTGTGTCGCAGCCAGGTGATTCCACTTTCAATTGCATTTCATCGCCATTGTTCACGCCGTAATATGCACAGTCCGCAGCACTCATGTGAACGTGACGGGCAGCTCGAATCACTCCCTGCTTCAAATCGACAACCCCTTCAGGCCCCATCAAAACGCAGCCAGGAGTATTTTGGATGTCTCCGCTGACTCGAACCGGCAAATCGATTCCGAGTGAAATACCATCTGTGAAAGCAAGTTCCACTTGGGAATCAGGTCTGCATGGGCCAAGAATTCGCACATTGGGCAGCATGCGTTTGCGAGGCCCGATGACAGCAACAGTTTCTTCAGCTGCGAAATAACCGTCTTGGTAGAGATCCTTCATCGGAGTCAAAGTCGCTCCTGCTCCAAAGAGGATTTCGACATGCTCTTGAGTCAGATGAATGTGACGAGCTGAAATATTGACAACCAGCGGATTCGGTTTGTCCTGGGGAGCATTATTTCCCTGAAATTGATTTAACAAAACTTCTCGGACAATTTGTTCGACATCGCTGCGTTGAATATCTGCTGTATCGATCATGGTATCTCTGTTCTGTAGTAGGAATTTATTGGCGAGCCGTGCCAGTGATGGCACTGGTTACCTCGTCTGTCCCTATTGAATTTGTTTTCAATCAGTTGGTCCGCACAACCGGAACCGGACTTTAATCAACAATCGTAAGCTGAACCCCAGTCGCGTTCAGCGTTTCTCTCCAAGAATCACTCAATCCCGAATCGACAAAAATCCGATCCGGCCGATCTAAATCACAAAGTTTTGCCAAAGCGTTCAGGCCAAATTTGCCGCTGTCTGCGACAACAATCACCTCTTGTGCTGTCTCCAGCATCTTCTGCTCTGCTTCAACCAGTAACGTATTACTGTTAAACATCCCCTCTTCGGTAATTCCGCCGACACTCATTATCATTCGGCGAACTCGAATTTTCTTCAGCGCTTCGACCGCAATCGGTCCTAACGCCACCCCGGTTTTGGGATACAAGTATCCCCCAATGAGAATCAATTCAGTTTGAGGCGAATCAATCAGTAACTGGGCAATTGGCAACGAATTCGTCACCACCTGCAACGGACGGTTCACCAGATGTCGGGCAACTTCAAGTGTTGTTGTTCCGCCATCAAGCAAAACTGAATCCCCAGGTTCAATCA
>JAESQE010000029.1 GCA_016765335.1 Planctomycetaceae bacterium | reverse complement strand
AATCTGCAACAGTTCCTTCCAGACTCTCTTCGTTTTCGCTCGAATCCGAGGTCAGCGAACTAATCCACTGTGGTTTTTTCCAGCCCATACTCACGCTGGATTCATTTTTTGTGATCGCGCACCCCGAAAGCAATGTCATACACAAAAATGTGTTGACTAACAAAAAACAACGGTACTGACATAAGTGACCGTACATGGGAAACCGACGTGATATAAGGTATTGAGTGCGGGAAAACCTGAGGGACGTGAAGGGAAAACCAAGGAAGGGGTTCCCTGAAAGGGTGCTCAAAGTACTCATTTGCAAACAATGATGCAATCTCAGAGTGCAGCATTGTAAAAAGGGAAAAACTGCCACTATTTGTATGATTCCAAGCGTTTAAGGCCTGGTTGAGCCTGTTAGCCACGACCAGGAAGGAACTCTATATTACATATATGGCTGGCGGGACTGCATAAGTGGATGTTTATGGATTGGATAATGAGAATTTGAGCAGGTTACGTTCTGTTGAACTGCGTCAATCACAGGGAAAGGGTAATTTGTGCCCTGAACACCAGCCGATGATTGTTTCTCGCGAGTCAATTTCGTAAGGTAGCACTGGCAGTGAAATAGAGTAAAAAAACTTTAACCTCTCGCCTTTCTGCTGGATCAAATGGACCGTTTTCCAGTGGATTCGCCAGCGAGAAATGAATATATCAGCGAACCGAATAGCTGAGTCGTAACAGAATGCCGACTCCAATTATTTAGATAAATAGGACGAATCAGACACGATGCCTGAAAATGAACAGAACACGACAAAGAAAAAAGGGCGTTTGAACTCTGATGGACTCAGTAAGTGGATGTTCAATCGCGTCCACCAGAATAATCTGGTCTACGACACTTGCTGGGAAGACCCGCGATTAGATCATGTTGCATTGGAATTGACCCCTAAAGATGTGGTGATGGTGATTACATCTGCTGGATGTAATGCGCTCGACTATGCTCTCAAAGGTCCCAAGCATGTGCATGCGGTCGATATGAACCCTCGCCAAAATGCACTGCTTGAACTCAAAATCGCTGCGATTCGGGAACTTGATTACGAACAGTTCTTCCAGATGTTTGGGCGAGGAAGCTTGCCGGATTTCAAGACCGTTTACAAAGAGAAACTCAGTCAGCATCTTTCGGACTCGGCTCGTTCTTATTGGGATTCGCGATCCAAGATGTTTTCGGGCAAAGGGCTGCGTCCCAGCTTTTATTTTTATGGGACTTCGGGAACGTTCGCTCGGCTGATTAAGTTTTATGTTGATCGAATCAAAAGACTTCGCCCCGCGGTCAATGAATTATTGGCAGCGAAATCTGTTGAAGAGCAGAAAGAAATTTACGATCGGCACAAACTGAGTAAAACGCTGTGGACTCCCATGTTGAAATTTGCGATGCGAAGAGATATGACTCTGGCATTGTTAGGAGTCCCTCGTGCTCAAAGGCAGCAGATTGACCGCGACTGCCCAGGCGGGATTTTGCAATTTGTGATCGATTCTTTAGAAACGGTCTTAACGAAGTTGCCTCTCCAAGACAATTACTTCTGGCACGTTTACCTCACTGGCCAGTATCGGCCCGATTGCTGCCCGGAATATCTCAAAGAGGAAAACTTTGAGAAGCTTAAAGGGGGATTGGTTGATCGAATCAGCATTCACACGAACACAATTCTGGGTTTTCTACAAGAAGAAAAAGATGTCCAGATTTCTCGATACATTTTGCTGGATCATATGGATTGGTTAGCTGATGTGCGGGCAGACATTTTGGCTGAAGAATGGCAGGAAATGCTGGATCGAGCTGCACCGGAAACTCGCTTCCTGTGGAGAAGTGCAGGATTGAGTGTCGAATTTATTGATCCGATTTCAGTGAAGTATCAGGGAAATGATTGCACGCTGGGAGATGTTCTTGAATACAAAAGCGAAGTGTCTGATGAATTGCATCAGATTGACCGAGTGCACACTTACGGTTGCTTCTACATTGCGCATCTGAAAAACAAAACCGCAGCTAATGCAGAATCGGACGCAAACCTCGAAACCGTTGAATCGAAATAGTTCAAGCTGAAATGCTTCCTTTTGTCGTTGAATCAACTTTTGATGTACTTCCTGTTGTAGATAGACGATTGTTATGTCTTTGATGAAATCAGCTGCTTCGAATATGCGAGTCCTGTGGCACTTGCTTGTTAATCGCGTCAGTGGGAATACTCACCAGGAACGGCTGGAAAGTTTCTATCAGGGACAGGCTGGTGATTACGACGGATTCCGAAAACGGCTGCTTCACGGTCGTGAAGATATGCTGAAATCTCTGCCGTTTCCTGNGGATGGTATCTGGGTCGATTTGGGCTGTGGCACCGGGGAAAACGCTGAGCATGTTTCCGATTCTGTTGCGAAGCTCAAGCAGGTGTATCAGGTTGATTTGTGCCAGCCGCTTCTGGATGTCGCAGGCAAGCGTGTCGAACATCATTCTTGGAATAACGTCACTCCGGTTCATGCTGATGCGACGAAATTTACTCCCGAAGCAGGCTTAGCTGATGTCGTGACGTTTTCCTATTCCCTGACAATGATTCCGGACTGGTTTGCAGCGATTGAGAATGCTTATCGAATTCTTAAGCCCGGCGGAGTGATTGGTATCGTCGATTTTTATGTCGGGCGAAAATATCCTGCTGAGAAAATGGTCCAGCATTCCTGGTGTACTCGGACCTGCTGGGCAACCTGGTTTGCGATGGATAATGTTTTTCTTAATGGAGATCATCTTCCATTTCTGTTGAATAAGTTCGAAAAAATAAACTTGGATGAACGCCGGGGCAAAGTTCCGTTTATGCCCTTTGTTCGTGCACCTCATTACATTTTCCTGGGACGCAAACCGGAAACTGAATCCGAATAGAATTGAACTTTTCTCGGTGTCATGTTTTACCGCAGAGAATGCGGAGGATCGCAGAGCAAGGAAAATTACTCCGGTTTAAAGGAACCTCTAAGAATTGGTTCTCCCCCTTACGAAGGGGGAGTGAGAGGGGGTTTTTGAACTGTGTTTTATAACCAAACTGTATTCGAGAACCTCTGGGATTCAATTAATAGAGCTTACCTTAAAATCAGATTTGATTCGAATGACGTAGGTGCTGGGTTTCGTGCCTCAACATCAGCCTGCTAATTCGAGAACCTGCTGTTGAGATTTGTAGAAGCCGTTTGCAGAAAATGGGGAAGGGATTTCGTATGGCGAAAATCTTCATGAGCATGTCGGGCGAAGGGCGCGGGCACGCAACGCGTATTCGTTCGATTGTTGAACGGATTCGGCACAAGCATCAGGTCACATTGTTTGCTCCAGGAGATGCCTACCAGTTTCTAGCTTCGAATTATGCAGATTCGAATGATGTCCGTCTGGTTGAAATTCAGGGAATGAAATTTCATTATGTAAAACGTCGGTTGCATTTGATGAAAACCATCACCGAAGGTTTCCGATACAGATTCCTTGTGCTGAATCGTTTGGTGAATCAGCTGGAGCAGGAAATTCGTGAGCACAAACCCGATGTAATTCTCACCGATTTCGAACCGGGACTTCCGCGGGCTGCTTATCGATGCGGGTTGCCTTACTTGAGTTTGACTCATCAACATTTTCTGCTCGCGTATGATCTTTCCATTTTGCCTGCCCGGTTACGCTTTTCCGCCAAAATGATGGGTCTGGCCGTTCGGCTGCACTACAGTCATCAGCAAGTCACAATGATCTCTTCGTTTTTCAAATCAGAATTGCGGGATCACTGGAAAGAGCATGCGATTTCGGTGGGGCCGATGATTCGTCCGGAAGTTCGAAATCAGGAAACTTGTGAAGAGAATTATTTGCTCTCTTATTTGAGAAAGAACACGCCTCAGCGAGTTGTTGAAGAGCTTTCTCATTCGCCGGTTCCGGTCAAGGTTTATGGTTTGGGGGAACAGCCGCCGCTTGGGAATATTACGTTTCATGAAATTGATCCAGTTCAATTTGTGAACGATATGACGAACTGCCTGGGAGTTGTCAGTGCAGCTGGGAATCAGTTGCTGGGCGAGTGCATGTATTTAGGAAAACCCGTATTGGCGTTACCTGAAAAAATGCATCATGAGCAATTGATCAATTCGTATTTCCTTCGTCACATGGGATGTGGCAACTTTGTGACGCTGGAACGCTTTACCCGAGACGATCTGAAAATGTTTCTCGAACACCAGCAAAAGTATCGAACTCAGATAGAAAAGACGTGTCTGGGTCATGAAGGGACCGAACAAGTGGTCGCAGTCTTAGAAAAACATGCTCAAGCACCTGACAGCTCTCATTAATATTTGATAGCTGGAAAATCAGGTATTTTGCTTGTTTTTAGCGATTCAGTGCTTACAAAATGAGGTAGCCAGAGCGTTGCCGGGCCTTTCGGTGTCAAAAACTTCAGGAAAAACGGTTCGAAGATATTGCCTCTGGCGGTTGACTGCGTTTTCTGTGTCGTTGAGAATGATACATCAACCCCGAAAGGAATGTTTATGCAAAGCACGGCATTGTCCAGACCGACTCTCGTCCTCAATAAAGCGTGGCAACCAGTTCATGTCGCAACCGCTGCGCGATCTCTGATCATGCTTTGGAATGGGACTGTGAAGGTTGTTGACCCCGCGGACTATCAAACCTATAGCTGGGAAGATTGGTCAAGCATTCCTGCTCAATCCGGGGATGCGGTGGTGCAAACTGTCGATCAGAAAATTCTGATCCCTGATATCGTTGTGCTTCAGAACTATTCCAAAGTTCCTAAGCAGACGGTAACGTTCTCGCGTCGCAACTTGTTTCGCAGAGATGGTTTTCGCTGTCAGTATTGTGGAAGCAAACCGCAATCTTCAGATTTGACGATTGATCATATTGTGCCTCGTTCTCAGCAGGGAGGTTCTTCCTGGGTGAATTGTGTGCTGGCCTGCATCAAATGCAATGCACGCAAAGGAGGACGTACTCCAGAACAAGCCAACATGAAACTGAAAAGAAAACCGGTACGCCCCAAATGGAATCACTTGTTCGATGTCCCGAAACATCGCGTAAGCAGCTGGTCCCGCTTTATCAGTGATGCATACTGGAACGTTGAATTGCAGGAGTAATACGCTGGTTTTGAAGTGGCGCACTTTTTTGAGGAGGTGAGCATAATAATGGTTCGCGAGCTACACGATTGATTCGATCAAGGGGTGGCTGGGGCGTCAATCGATTGCTGAGTTGTACTTGAGCTATGCTTGCAGATGATGGATTGCATAAAGAAAGTGATTTTGGCCCCAGATGCTGGATACTTCTGGGGCCCAAACCATTACCTGCGGGGC
>JAESQE010000028.1 GCA_016765335.1 Planctomycetaceae bacterium | reverse complement strand
CTTGCTGCCCCAACAAAAAAGCAGCCAGTTTGATCGGTCCGGAAGTCGCATAACATTCGTGTATTTGAAGCTCTTCATGCACCGTTCGATCTGGACGATATCCGATTTGTGCAATTATCTCGCTGACTTCGATTTGTCCCGATTCGGTAGCTGGCTGATTCAATGATCGTAATGTAACAACAATATTTTCGGAACCCGCATGAGGCTGAAGATGCTCAACAACAACACCACAGTGCCAATGAATCGGCGAGGTCTGATCAACCGCCAATTGATTCGCACGCTGTGCCAGCTCGTCACGCCCCGCAAGCGAATCTCCATTAAATCGACCAATTGGTCCCTGCTGATGTGCGTTTCTTGTCACCCAATGAACTTCAGTCCCAGGATAATTCTTTGCAATTTCAGCAAGTTCGCAAATGGTTGTCGCAGCGGAATACCCACTTCCAACAACCAGGGTAGAAATCTCGCGATATCGATCAGCAGCTGGACCCGTCAAATCGGGAAGTTCATAATTAATTTTCGAAGACAACGACCGTTCTCCAGGACAAGCAATCCCTCCCGTCCCCAACCAATTATGATGAGGATACACTCCCGAACAATCAAGAACATAATCAGCCCAAACGATGCGTTCGGTTTGCTCGTGTTCAAGCAGCAACCGAAACTTATGATGTTCTGATCGATTCCCAATCGCCTCCCCTTTGAGCAAATCTCCCCGAGAGACAGCAATAATATTTGTGTCTTCACAAACCTCAATACGATCCCGCAACAGATCAGCTAATCGCAGGAGATAAACATCTGCAAACTCCCGACCGGTCAGTAATGTCTCACGAGAAGGCAGCTCATACCCAGCTTGCTGTAACATTTCGATTCCAACAGCAGACGCATTCATGCCAAACGGCGTAAAGAGCTTGATATGCCCCCAGTCTCGAAGATTTTGAGCAATGCCTTTCTTCTCGAACAGGGAAACCGCAAACCCCGCTTCACTCGCCTGAAGCGCAGCCTCCAACCCTATCGGACCAGCTCCAATGATAGCAACTTGCAGTCGATTCAAAACAAGATCCTCACCAAATGAACGCATTCGCGTTTTTGTTATCGCATTGGAATGTTTCCGAACCTCTTAATCAGTACAAGGCCACGACCGATGACTGAGAGAAGTTTTATTGGAATAGGTAAAAACCTTTAAGATAGCATCTTAAGCCAATCGTTACACCCCTTCGGTGAGGTATCTCACGGTAGTGGATCAATTCGTTTCTCTCTCCGAATTTTCTGTGCGTTATTCAGAAAAGCGGGTGACCGAAAAATCGCTCAATGAAATCTCTGGCGATTCTCCTAGAATTAATTGTCGCATTAATCGCCCTGTGATCGGCGAAAGAGAAAGTCCTGCCCGGTACAGTCCTGTTGCCACAAATGCGTTTTCCCAAGGAACAGCTCGACCAAGAAGAGGCAGATTATCCGGGGAACCGGGCCGAAAACCGACCCAGGTTCGCTCCACCTCTGCGTTTTCCAATGAAGGAACCAGCTGCGTTGCAAATTGAATCAGACCGCCAACTGCCTGAGCAGTATTGCGTCGATCAAAACCTACACGCTCTTCGGTGGCACCAATTAACAATCGACCATCCGCCCGGGGAACCAGATACCGCTTGCCTTGTTCAATAATTTGTTTCAATTGACCAGGAGTATTCAGCAATACAATTTGACCACGAATCGGTGTCACTGGAACAGAAACTTGCAAAAGCCGCCCCAATTCTTGCGACCAGGCCCCAGCTGCAAATAAAACACGATCCGCAGAATATCGCCCCAAATCAGTAACGACTGCTTGAATCTTTTTGCCTTGGGTTTCTAATGCTCGTACCCGCTGATGTTCTGTAATCCGAACCCCCAGGCGAACACAGGCGTGCTTCAATGCTTGCAAATGTCGAGGATTTCTCACCTGAGATTGCCCAGCCAGCAGATAAGCATTGCGCTCAGACATTGATTCAGAAATTTGATAGCCAGCTAAATCAGACGATGCAATTCGCTTAGTCTCAACTCCCTGCTTACTCCAACATTGTTGTTCGGAATCGCATTCAGAGGAATCTTCAGAAAGAATCACTGCACCACACTGCATGTACTCATTATGAATGCCAGATAGATCGAAAAGATTTTCAGAAAGCGAGGGCCACAACTTATAACTCTGCCGGGCCATTTCCTGGTAGGCATTATTTTCCAGATGAATCTCTCCTGGAGGAATCATCCCCGCCCCGGCCCATGAAGCTTCCTGCCCCACAAACCCACGATCAATCACCCGTACTCGCACATTTTTCTCAGCAAGTTCCAATGCAGTCGTTAAACCAACAACGCCTCCACCTACAACAAGAACATCATCTAGAGCCATAACAATACCGAGTACAAAACAGACGAATGAAAACCGAGTTCAGCTGATATCTAGAAGCCCAACGAATCAACGCAAGGCACTAATCACTCCTTGAGCCAGATTGGCAGAACTCGCATTATAAACAGCCTGACAGGCATCGTTGACACTGCGCCCATCGATCATCATTTTCACAAAGCGACGAAACTGTTCGGGGCTTCCTTTAGTGAGAAGAAAGCGGGTTGCAACGTAACCAACATGCTCGGTTGCATCGGGAGCAAAAGTTCCATTGTTGAACAAATCCTGTGGTCGCTTCAGTTCTTTCAGAACTTCGATAGCGGACTGCATCATCGTTCTCTCNTAGGCATCGTCTCGAAGTTCCTTCTCTGCAATTGCCCAGCCAGCCCCTTCCATCAGCCAGTCTGATCGAGTGCTGGCGTTTGTTTGCAAGAATGCAGAAGTGATCGATTTTGCAAGCGTCCATCGCATTGACGGCTTAAGAGACGTATTGACATCATCGGTATCCAAAACAGCAACATAGGCTTCTTCAAAGTTAGTTGTCACCTTGCCGTGCCCAAATAGTGTTTTTGCGGGTTGCCTGTTTTCAATCGAGCGATTGAACTCATCGTAATCGTAACGATCTTTGAAGACATAAATCGCCANCCGGCCCCTCCANGTAGGAAGCGAATTTGTAGCAAACTGGCTCTGCAAATTCGCAAGTACACTGTCTGCCCATTTCGCTGTTTCTAACAAGCGAGTTTCTTCGACATTCCCCATCACCAAGAATTTTTCGGTGCTCACTGTAATTGGATTCGCCGAAGAAAGAGTTCTTTTCCAATGCGTCACAGCTTTTGCCTGTCGAAATTTGCGAAATTCTTCTTCTGACATACTTTTCAAACGCGTTGCAAGAGACTCTGCATCTGATGGAACTATTTCCAGCAAAGGCTGTTTCGGATTATCAACATCGTATTTAAGCCCTTCTTTAATCCAGGCTTGAATATCATTTAAGTTCTTACGTGTGATGCGTGCCTGCCCTTGGGGCATGCGAGGATTTTCCAATCCACCGATCAACCGATACAATCGACTCTCTTTCATATTGCCCGCAATCAACACCTCTCCGCTGTCGCCACCGATCAAAATATCCTCAAAAGTTTCAACCGAAAGACCACTAGCAGGATCGTTGCCACTATGACACCTTAAACAGAAGGTAACAAAAATTGGAGCGATGTCTTTTTCGAACGAAACCGTTTCGGTTCCATCTGGTTTTGCAATTTTCACTTCGGGTCTTTTCTCTTTACCCAAATCTGCCAGCATGAGATTCTGATCCTGTTGATCATACCTGGCCCCCTGGGTAATCCAGTCTGCAATTGTCCTGAGGTCTTTCTCTTCGAGTTGTTCTTTCCCTTTGGGCATTCTCTGAGGAGCAGCTGCCAGCAGACGAGCCATCACAAGTGATCGCTGGGCATTGCCCGGAGCCAACATGGGACCGTTCATCCCGCCTTTACGCATCCCGGCAAAAGTATCGAGCCTTAATCCTCCCCTCGCGGTATCGTCATGACACCCCATGCAATTCGCAACCAGTATCGGTGCGACCTGCTTACTGAAGCTAATCCCCTCATTCTTTTTGGCAGCTCCGGGGTTCATTGCTCGTTCGTAAAGATTTTTCTGAAGCGTAATAATCTTCTGCACAGCCGCAATCGCACGATCCGTTTCATCGACACCTGCATCATCCATAATCGAAGCCAGTTTTTCTTCGGCCTNTTCAATGATCTCTTTTGCTTCATCCGTTTTCTTACGGCGAACCAATGAAGAGGCCTTGGAAACCTCCCGTCGAAGAGCCGTTAAGTCACGACGATGTGTAGATGTCAATTGAGCATCTACCGTCTGTGGAGCCAACGCCAGGAAAAAAGTAGCACACAGAACAAACAAAGCCCGCGATGCAAAGGCACGAAACAGAAACGCAACTTGCTGTTGAGAACTGAATGTATCTATACTTTTTATACCCATATCCCTCTTCTCCACAATGTTATTATTTCGCAACACTCAAATCGGTAAAGAAACCCTTATTCCAGATTCAAGTACAAGCGACAGTAAGCGATCAACCCAAAAAATCAATCAGCCCCGCTACAATTCCGCGGGGAACGTAATCACAGATGCTAACCTCACTTAGGCAGATACTGTTCGTTGCTTATTTGATGTAATACATAAGAACCTTTATCCTTAGTTTATACATATTTCACCTGTTTTCACCAGAGCTTTCATCTAATCAAACTGTTTTGGCCTCGATTTGTCTCGAATCCTCTCAAAATGGCTCAACAAAATCATTTCCCCTTGTTAATAATTACTGGTAAAATCCGTAAGACCCAACAATCAATAAGCTCAATTCACTTACTATGCGACTGAATAGAAACAAATGAACCAATCCTCCCTCAACACAAAACGAGACCATCTGCTGCAAATCCTGGAGGATTTGGGGCGTGTTGCAGTCGCATTTTCGGCCGGTGTCGATAGCACCGTTTTGGCAAAAGCTGCACGCCAAGCCTGCGGGTCTCGCGCCGTTGCAGTCATCGCCCAAAGCCCTTCCCTGCCCGCAGGTACAATTGAACAAGCAACACAACTCGCAAAGCAAATTGACATCCCGCTGATTGTCTTAGAAACAGACGAATTTGATCGCCCCGATTATCAGGCCAACAAAGGAAACCGTTGCTATTTCTGTAAGGAAACTCTTTACAGTACGATCAAAAAACATCAAGCAACTTTGAAGTTTGATGTCATTGTCAACGGAGCCAATACAGACGATCTGGGCGACTACAGACCCGGTCACCTGGCTGCTGAAGAACACCTGGTACGCAGCCCGCTGGTTGAAGCCGACTTTTCCAAACAAGATATCAGGCAGCTCGCCAATCTCTGGGAACTCCCTGTGTGGAACAAACCCGCGTCGCCTTGTTTGTCGAGCAGAATTGCCCACGGATTAGAAGTCACCGCTGCGCGAGTTCAACGAGTAGACCAGGCTGAAATCTTCCTCCGAAAACAACTGGGGATTGAAGAGCTTCGAGTCCGTCACGAATTTCACGACTTGGCACGCATTGAAGTCCCGGTCACCGCGATCACAAAATTGGTAGAAGACAAAGTTCGTGAAAACATCACACAGGAATTCAAAAAACTTGGCTTCAAATATGTGACCATCGACTTAGGCGGATTTCAATCGGGAAGCATGAACCAGATACTCCCTCTGGAAATCCTGACCAGTCCCCACAAATAGTTCGAGAACCTGAAACCAAGTTCAATGAAACCCTGCGTGCACGACCGATAATGACATCTCCTTCAAGAGGGTGAGACGACTGCCGAACCATTGTCAATTACGGATCATACTTTTTCTCGATCATTGCTTCTTCTTTTAGGTTCAACGTGTTTTTTAGTACTTGGGTTGATTTTGTAGAAAATGAGGACATGCTGATGTTTTTCACACCACCTTAAAGGCGATCACCAGCATGCCTCG
>JAESQE010000027.1 GCA_016765335.1 Planctomycetaceae bacterium | reverse complement strand
GGTTCCCTGATTCAACAAAGAACGAAAAAATCGCACAAGCCCCAAAGGACTTGTGCGATCTGTGATCAAGCTGTAATTTAAGTTCTCGAAGGAGCTTAAATTACGTGCTTAGTTTTCGAACTTCGACTTTGTATAAAGAGAAGCATTGAGAATCGGACCAGAGAAAATCTGGAAAGCTTCCAGTTCGGTTCCTCCGTCTGTGTATCCGACAGTTGAAGCAGGATCTACAACGCCATCGACAGGGAAACCAGGATTGAAAAATCCGTCGCCGTTCTTGTCGACCATCGTTTTGACAGATCCGTCAGCCATGAGAACATTCGCTCTATTTCCATGCACTGCATACCAGTCACGAGTATCTTGCAAAATCAATTTGTTGCCAGCAGACCAAGGCGTGGCTGAAGCAAAACTTGCTTCGTTGGTTGTTGTGACAACGGTTCCCACTGTTGGATATTTTGATGGGGTCGATGCTCTGACCGGAGGGGCAAATCCTTTGAGAAGCTGGATTCCGGTCCCATTGAAAAACGCAGGCCCATCATTAAATGCTTCACACAACCGAGAGCCAGCTGGCAACTCATCATTAATAGTAGCGGTAAGGATCGCTTCGTTAGAATCTCCAGGAGCAGCATCAGCCAGCAAAGGGATATTATTCGATGGAACATCACTTCCACTTATGGCTCGCATCGTCAAAGGACCGGTCGTGTTTCCAAAATCTTTTAAGCTTCCAGAATCGTTTATTAAGATTTCATTAGTTGTCGGATCCGTTAAGAAAGTTGTTCCACCTCGTACCAGGTACCAACTGGCAGCATAGTTTGTGTTTCCTCCCTGGCGAATAAATTCTGCAACGATTGGAATACGAGCAGGATCGTTTACAGGAAGTGCTGCCAAGGCGTTACCCAGTGGTCCAACTCCCACGCGATTAGCTGGCATCGCACTTAAGCCTGAAGTAGCTTTACCTAACAAGTCATTAATCTTTTCGATACCTCGCAGTGCATTGGTCGGGCACATCAATTCAGCGGCTCGTCCTCCACCGATTGAATTGATATCTGCAACCCAACCAAACGTGTCGGGGCTTCCGTCCCGTTTCCAGTCATACGCACCAGTACAAAGTCTTTCACCTGAATTCGTACCAGCAAAAGTATGCAACGCGAGTCCAATTTGTCTTAAATTGTTTTTGCACTGGGCACCACGAGCAGCTTCGCGTGCTGCCTGAACAGCTGGAAGCAACAAGGCAACCAGTATGCCGATGATCGAAATAACGACCAGCAACTCGATCAACGTGAAGCCTGAAGGCGAAGGTTTGCTTTTCGTAAAAATATCGTGTTTCTTCATTAAATTCATTCCTTATGTTTTTGATACAGATGGCAAAATGTGGGTAAGGGGCTTGAGATGATCTCAAATTCACTTCGGTAAATCCCCTCGAAATTTTCCTGGCTACCGTGTCAATGATCGCTTATGATTGGCTCCCTTTCTGAATAAGTACCGAAATAAGTTCCATCACCGAAAGTTAAGTTCCATCTCTGTTGAGAGGACTATTGCCAGCAAGCATGAACATTTCATGAAGAAGAGATGAATTGCTGAAGTAAATTTGTAGAGATTAAAAATCGGCAGAAATGCCACTCGTGGTCACAGATGAGCAAAGACAGATGAGCAAAGATTGTTCTTTTTCTTTTCATTCATGAAATTCTGTACCAGGCCGAGGCTCCTTTTTCCTGATCGTCTCTTGCTTCTGCGATCAATGCCTGTAGCATCTGAGAAGAGATTCTTTTCCCAATAATTGGATGATGCCGACTCGCAATTTCGCGAATGGTATTACAGACACTGATAAAACGAGATTAAAAAATGTTACGATCGATTTCGATGCGGTATATCTTGCTTTGCCTAATCACAGTTTGCCTGATCGAACAAGGCGATCTGTTTGCCCAGCGACCTCCTTCGCCAGTGGTTGTTACCAAAGTGGTTAAGCGTCCTGTTGCAACTGGTCAAGGGTTTGTGGGCACGACAACGCCGATCAAAAAGTCGATGGTTGGTAGCGCCGTTGATGGACGCGTTGCCGACTACCCGATCAACGAAGGAGATTTCGTTAAAAAGAATCAACCGCTGGCTCAATTGCTGACTGCTACGATTTCGCTGGAAGTTTCTGCTGCAAAGAGTGAAATGAAGCTACGGGAATATGAACTCAAAGAACTGGAGAATGGTTCCCGGCCTGCTGAAATTCGTCAGGCCAAAGCTGGGATGTTAGCTGCACAGACAGCAATGGAATATCACAAGAAAAAGAAAGTGCGGGCAGAAGAGTTGTTTCGAAGCAGTGCACTCAATGCAGATGAGCTTCAATTAATTTTTTCAGAGCAAATCCAAGCCGAGCAAGTTTATCTCCAGGCAATGGAAGTCCATCAATTAGCTGTCGATGGGCCTCGTAAAGAACGCATCGAACAGGCACGTGCACAATTAGCAATTCAGCAGGCAACGGTCCAAAAGTTGGAAGACCAACTGACCAAGCATACTATCAAAGCTCCCTTTGATGGTTTCATTTCAGCTGAGCATACCGAACTTGGTCAATGGGTTCAGCGAGGTGCACTGGTTGCTGAAGTCTTGGCAATGGACGAAATCGATGTTCTGGTACAAGTCCCTGAAAATGTCATCCCGTTTGTGAAAAAAGGTATGCAAGTTAATGTCAACCTGGCTGCACTGCCTGATAATATTTTTACTGGAGAAATAGCATTAATCGTTCCGCAAGCCGATTTGCGATCACGAACATTCCCTGTGAAGATTCGTGTCAAAAATGAAATCGTTAATCAGGTACCGTTGATCAAATCAGGAATGATTGCCCGCGTGGTCTTGCCCACCGGAATACAAAAAGAATCGCTGCTGGTCCCCAAAGATGCCCTGGTACTGGGCGGGCGGTCTCCGTTGGTCTATGTTGTTGTTCCCAGCCAAAAAAAAGGCCCTGCAACAGTCCAGCCTGTCCCTGTTATAACCGGAATTGCGCAAGGCGAATTGATAGAGGTCACCGGAAACCTTCAGCCCGGTCAACAAGTCGTCATCCGGGGCAACGAACGTCTGCGTCCAGGCCAAGAGATTTCAATTCTCCCAACAAAGCCCGAGACACCAGTTAAGAAATAGGCGAATCGCAAAGACTCCCTAAGCAACATTGATACGCATTCGCGTATTTGTGTTCGTGGTAGAAAACCTCACTTCCTATGGCTTCCAAATACCAGCCCGAATCGCCAGTTTTGAAGTCGCGCACTTTTGATCGCGGTGAGCGAAATGACGTTTCGCGAGCTACGCAATTGATTCGATCAAGGGGTGGCTGGGCGAAAATCGATTGTTGAGTTGTCCTTGAGTTGTACTTGCAGATGATGGATTGCATAACGAAAGTGGTTCTGTGAATTCCAGTCAGTTTTGCATGGGTGGGCTATCATTTCCTCAAAGTTTCCTTTGCACCCCAGCCACCCTTTTATTCATCTTGGTCGGGCATTGTAAGCGGCAAGACGCTAGCCGCCGGTGTCTTGAAGGAGANCTCTCATTTGCNNAANCACATCAGCAAATGCCTGAAATCCGCTAAAAATAGACAGAAAATGAAACATCTGCGGACAATCTTTTACTCCTGGAAATACGAGTCGCCAGCAAGCAAAACCACAAAAGTTCGCAACTTCAATAATCACCATGATTTCATCCAGGGTCGAACTGCCGCTGGCAACCAGGCTCATCATTGAAAACAGATATTTGCTCGGACGAAACCCGGTATGCAGGTACATCAGCATGAGGCCAATAATGGCTACATAAAGGCTCAGTTGCATACCGCCTCTGGCCTGGCCAATCAGTCCTCATGATTCTGACATTCCCTCAGAGGTTATCGTTTGCCTACTAAGAATTCTCTTCGGACTTGCTGGCCGAGAGGGATTGTGTTTTTAGTACTCCTGATGCCCAGCGTTCCAGGACCAAAACAGCGACCGCGGCTAATACGATCAGAAACAGAACAGGCAGCAGTTGGTCGGAATTCATGACATCGGTCAGCGGTAGATTCTGATACGCTTTGTGCTTCAGCTCGATCACATCTGGAGTTAAGTCTTTCTGGAACGGCCACAGTTTACGTAACGAGCCGACCATGA
>JAESQE010000026.1 GCA_016765335.1 Planctomycetaceae bacterium | reverse complement strand
AGGCGAGTGAAATGACACGTAAAGGGGAAATGTTTCGTGGAGTCACCGTTGCCTTGGTCACTCCTTTCAAAGAGGACCAGGTCGATGAAACGGCTTTACGTCAACTAGTTGACGAAATGGTGGAAGTAGGCATCCAAGGGGTTGCTCCTTGCGGAACGACCGGGGAAAGTCCAACGCTTTCTCACGAAGAGCACGATCGAGTCATCCAGGTTGTGTGCGAGCAGGCAGCTGGTCGCATTCGAGTGATGGCTGGAACAGGTTCCAACAGCACCGCAGAAGCGATTCGCCTCACCAAACGCGCTAAAGAAGCCGGGGCAGATGGAGCACTGGTTGTTTCGCCCTACTATAACAAGCCGATGCAGGAAGGCTTTTACGAACATTACAAAGCGATTGCTGAAGCTGTCGATATTCCCATTGTTGTTTACAACATTCCGGGTCGTTCAGCAAAAAACATCGAACCCGAAACCATCATTCGCCTGGCTGAATTGAAGAACATTGTTGCTGTCAAAGAAGCAACCGGTTCCATGGATCAAGCTTCTGAAATTCTAGCTGGTTCTAACTTAACGGTACTCTCCGGGGACGATTCTTTGACACTGCCTTTGATGTCTTTAGGCGGAAGTGGCATCGTTTCGGTTGCTGGAAACATCGTACCTGCCGATGTGAAATCTCTTGTTGATTTCGCGGCGGCTAATGATTGGGAATCTGCTCGACAGGTTCACAATAAATTGTTTGGACTGTGTCGCAATATGCTTTCGCTGGCAACGAATCCGATTCCAGTCAAAGCAGCCATGAATCTGCTTGGTAAAGATACCGGCGATGTTCGATTGCCCTTAACTGCGTTAAACGAGCAAGGCGTTGCACAGCTTCGTCAGACATTGCAAGACTATGGTTTGCTTGATTGATCTCGTTTTCTGCTGGCAGTCTTGGGACGTCTTGGAAAGCCCTTTTCGCAATATTTTAAATTTTAGTTGGAGCCGCATCTCGTGATTTTTGGTTTTGGTCGAAAAGATGAAGATGAGTTCGAAGAAGAAGAAGTCGAACTCGTGTTGTTCCAAGGAACATTTAGTNGTGTTGATGTCGATATTTCTAAGCAGGCACGACTTGCAGATGTCGGGCTGATTCGCGCAAAAGAACTTATCACCGATGCGATTGAACGTCGTGCAGAACTGATGCGTATCGAACCGAAAGGAGAGCGTTCGGTTGTTCAGTTTCAGGTTGACGGCATGGCATATTCCGGCGGACGTTTGAGTTCGAAAGTCGGCCTGGCTGTTACGCAAATATTGAAGTTGCTGTCTGGACTCGACACCAAAAACAGAAAAACGCCTCAGCACGGCGGTTTGCGTGCTGAATTTGATGACGTGAAATATCTGCTCGATATTCATACCAAACCGCTGGGTGGCGGAGCCGAGCGTCTTAGCATCAATATTATTGATCTCAAGACTGCAAAATACACTCCCACAGAACTGGATTTCAATCCGGCGATCATCGAAAAGATCACCGAAATGAATGCGCACAAAAGTGGCCTGATGTTCGCTGCTGGCCCTCCCGGGTCGGGGACAACGACCACTGCCCTTGCAGTGGCTCTTGGTATCGACTCTTATGTTTATTCTTCGTTCGCGTTTATTGATGTCGGGCATCGGAATTTAAGAAATATTTCGCAGTTTGATCGGCGAGATGAAGAGACTCTTGATGAAGCATTGCACCGGTTAATCCGCATGGAAGGTGATGTTGCCTATGTCGAGCCACTTGATAATGAAGAGGTCGTCCAGACCGTTCTGAAAAGACAAGAAGAGCTGGTCCTCATTTCCGAAATGACAGCTCGTGATGCAGCTTCTGCGATTGAAAAACTTTGTAAGTTAGCAGGTGATCCTGTTAAAGTCTCCGAAGCTATTCGAGGAGTGTTTGGACAAAAACTGATGAGGCGTCTTTGCGAAAAATGCAAACAGCCTTATCGCCCCAACCCAAAACTGGNTAAGAAAATTGGCTTAGACGAATCGGTTGCTACGCTCTACCGACCAAAAAAGTTTAACGAAGAAGAAGATGCAAGACCTTGTAGAGTATGTGGCGGTGGCGGCTACATCGGTCGCGTTGCGATGCTTGAACTCATTGAAATGACCGAGGACATGAAAAAAGTTGTTGCCAAGGGAAAATCAGCTGCGGATATCAAAGCCCAAGCTCGAAAAGAAAAGATGCTGAGCTTCAAAGATGATGGCATCCGCTTAGTGTCAGCAGGAATCACTTCGCTCGAAGAACTACAACGCATTTTCAAAGCTNAAAGTTTGTGGTTTCCGCTTGATGGCGAATTCTGACTTGTGCAGCAACAATAAGCACCTTCCTCAGCTCTCAACGAACAATCAAAACAGGTTCAAAAATGTAGGGAGGTGCGATTGTGTTCACNTTNGTGTGCCGATTGATGCTCTCAAGCCAAAACACATGGATACTAAAACGACAAATCAATTTGGGATGCAGTGTAGGCCGGAACAAGTTTTTACGAAGTTCCGGCATGATGCTTTCTGTTTGAAGGAAGATTGAACCACAAAGACTCAAAAGCACGAAGAAATTAAGCCACTGAGATCACAGGGGGGAAAACAGAACGAAAATCTATCGCGATTCGTTTTGTTTTCAAAGGCATCACCTGATTCGAAACTCTACGTTCAATCGATCAGGTGGTTCTGTCGGCGAGTGGTTATTCTCGCTCACAGTATTGGCAACCAACAGGTTCACCCAGCGATTTGGTTTGAGTGACTCAATCGGCACACGAAGGTGGGTGGCGTGCTTGCACCCTACACTGGAAGTCCGATCTTTTTCGGTGATGAGATCTCCGAAAGCGACCGGGCTTTGTTAGTTATTTCCTATGCAAAAAGACGCCATGCAAGGTTTAGTCTCTTCCCTGGAGCGCCAAGAGTAGTTGAATCATGTACCAGAACATCAATGCAACAGAAGCAAACAATGCCAAAGCAGCTGCAACATGCTGATCGGTCCGGTAATGACGCATTACATTCGAGGTATCGTACAGAATGTAACCCGCAGAGAGTCCAATCATCGCCACGGAAAACCACAGTCCCATATGAAAGCCCGAAATGGCACCGAAAATTAATGCTGCGAATGCAACGAGCGAGCCAACGACCAGGAAGCCACGCATGAAAGAAAAGTCTGCTCCGGTAAGCCCGTTTTTAATGATTTCAGCTTTAAAGAAGGTTATGTTTTTATGCAGATTTTCTCTGTTTTCGGTTGTAATTAATTCTGTATAAGCTGAATGAATAGTGGC
>JAESQE010000025.1 GCA_016765335.1 Planctomycetaceae bacterium | reverse complement strand
CAAAGACATCAGATCACTTTCATGCCAAGGCATCACCAACCTCCTTTTTAAGGAAGTTTAGTGAATATCAAAAGTGTTACCCATGTCTCCGAACAACTGTTACCTATCTCTACGGTCTTTACAAGCACGCCACCCTACACTGGAAGCTCGATTTGATTGTTCGTCCAGTGATGAGGCTGGTGTCCCATGTTGCTCCGAAAGCAGGTATTCGAGAAAGAATTAAATCCACAGTACATAGAAAACGATGACCACCAGGAGTTGACGAGAAGTGTGTGTGTGTACGTTACAAGAAGATTGGTGAAAGGATTCACTAACAACATGTCATCTATTCAATCCAGGGAGGGCCAGTCACACACTTTTGTCGGAGAGATTCATGTTTACAGTGAGACCAATTTTTAGTATTTTCTGTGCCATTGCCTTTTCTGCAGTTCTAACAAATGCCTGCGAAGCAGGTACATGGAAGTCAAAACAAGCAGTCGTCTCGACACAATTTGCCGATGGGTATTTTGAGGCGATAATCGTTGGGAAAAACTATGCAACTGAAACGTATATAAGCACGGAACCGTTCGTGGGAACTGGCCCTGTACCCAATGATCCGTATCCGGGAATGACTACGTACTACCACGTTCTTCAACCAGTCACAAAGAGTGGGCCTTATCAGGCAATTATCGGTAATATTTACTTTGAAAGAGAAGGCTCAGACGACCCCCGCGTGCTTAAGGGGCAATTAGAATTTGAGCTACTCCAATATTAAACTAAGGCGAAAACGATGCTAAACAATAGCCAGCGTCATGCGTTTACAATGGTTGAATTACTCGTTGTGATTAGCATAACGGGGACTCTGCTTGCGTTGTTGCTACCCGCGGTGCAGCAAGCCAGGAACACTGCCAGGAAAATGGGCTGTGCGAATAAGTTGAAGCAAATTGGTGTTGCGTTGGCTAATGCGGAAGAGACGACGGGTGAATTCCCGTCGTCTGTATTCTGCATGCGAGAACTTCTACCTTACATTGGCGAATCCGCCTCTTACGAAATACTGTCTCGGCATTTAGAAATCGTGTCGAAGAAGCCTCCTGGACAAATTAAATTCATTCCCCCTGTTTCGCTGTATCGTTGTCCCAGCGAAACGGTACAACATCAGACCAAATCTTCTGAAGGAGACTGGTTGATGCAGGCACCTAGCTACCTGATTAATATGGGGTCGCGTTTTGTGAATTACAAATCCGCATCAACACACAATGGTTTCCGCATTAACGACATGAGCCGACTAGTACAATCCAGTGACATTACCGATGGGCTTTCCAACACGGCTGCTTTTTCAGAGCGGTTAATCCCTATTTCCACATTACAGATATCCGTTCAAGGAGTGCCTGATGAAGCGACACTCCGCCGCGAAACCGGACGTTATGGATGGTTCACACCTAAGACATTCACAGGGCAAGGGCAAGAACCATTAGCAATTGAGCAATGCCAACACCACCGCGTTAATCCGATTCGTTCCTGGTCAGGAGTGTTGACTTCCACGGTGACCTATATGGGGTTTGGCTACAACCATATATTGCCGCCCAACCATGTTGCCTGCTTCAGTGGAACTAACCTATTCATGAGAGACAAAGCATATAGCATTGTGCCGCCATCGAGCTTGCACGCTGGAGGGGCCAATGTTTTATATGCAGACGGAAGTGTGCACTTTATAGCCAATCAAATCGACTTAAAAGCATGGAATGCAATAGGAAGCCGTAATGGAAACGAAACAATCAATCTTCAGTAATGCAATTATCTTCTGGTCACTGGCNGTCGCCACAGCCTGCCTGTCGGGATGCGAACGCNAGACTGGTCAGCCNGAAGCNTTANCCNAAAATAACATAGTACAAGCGAAACGCTTTTGGCGATTTGACAACGAGCAAGACGTCGAAAATCATCTTTCATTCAAGCAAGGTGACGGATTTTACGCCGTGCTTGAACTGGAAGCCTTGGCTGATTGCCCTGAAGAAGTAAATGGACATCAAGTGACAGCCCCCAGGCTGTGGCCCTGTGTTGCAATATGCTACCCCAAAGGAAAAACCATTCAAAGTCAACAAGCAATACGATTCGAAGTGCCTACGCTGCTTGGCGCCACGGGGATAGAAGACTTTGTTCCTCCGATGGCATCCAAAGGGCCGCAAACAAAGTCGCCCAATTACAAAGGCCCGATGTTGTTGGACATCAAGAATCAGCCCAAAGAATTTGCAGAACAGCAGAAAAAACTGGCCGTCGATGGGGCCCGAATGATCTCTGGTGGAACGCCAGTTTCAACTTTGGTTGCATCGGACAAGTTTGAAATGGTTGTGCTGAAACACAAGTTTGACGAAGGAATTGTGCCTTACTGGCTGTTTTTAGGCCCCACGCATGCGGCTGCGGGAGAGTACACGCTAGAAATTTTAACTCACCCATTCTACGCGGGAATGTCACAATCAGGCTCCTCACCGATTGGGCCACCAGTTGTTATTTACAAAGGCACGATTGAGATCACAGAGTAAAAAAGACATTCATGGTCTTCTTTGCAACCCCCTGTGACTCTCGCTGGGCAAGGGGAAGAATAGTGACTTATTTTTTAGCAGAACAGGGAGGGNGACGCTCCTGCGGAACCAAATTGTATTAGGGACGTGAAATCAAATATGGCTCGGCAGGAGCCTCGCCCTCCCGTAGGAAATACCACGACCAATCACGCATTCTATTTTTTTTGAANTTCATCCAGCTTTTTAGTTTGAGAGAATCAACAGGCACACGAAGGTGGGTGCAAGCACGCCACCCTACGCTTGGAATCCCGCTTTTACTGTTCGTTGATATCAGCAGTTTTCTCATTTGCAACTTCATGTACGGGCCACTGTTTTATCAGATTGCCTGTCTTGTTATTCTTGAACGAGACCAAAAGGAACCTCCGCAGAAATTCCACAGATTATCACATAAAGGATTGGCAGCCATGATTTCGCCTCATCGTTATTTAACAAGACGTGACAAACTGAAGCGATTGATCAAAATAGAAAAATTGCCTGCGGTGCTTATTAGTGACGAAACAAATGTTCGCTACCTGACTGGATTCACAGGAGATAGCACCTGGCTGCTGATTGGCCCCAAAATCGAAACACTAATCAGTGATGGTCGGTATACTACCCAGATTGCAGGAGAATGCCCTGATCTTGAAGTATACATCCGACCCGTTACTCAAGGTTTAGTCGAAGCGGCTGGCAAAGTTCTTTCGAAGCAGAAAATATCAGCTGCTGGGTTTGAATCGACCGCTTTGAACTTTGCAACGGTTTGTCAATTGAGGGATTCGCTGAAAAATCAGGAACTTGTGCCAGTCAGCGGGCTGGTCGAACCGCTGCGAGAAGTGAAGGATTCAGACGAAATTGCTGATATTCGAACCGCTGTATACGCTGCGGAGAAAGGGTTTGAGTACTTACGGGCCTCTTTGTTGCCTGAAATGACAGAACTGGAAGCATCGTTTGTGCTGGAACAAGGGATGAGGAGGTTTGGGGCATTGGGGGCGAGTTTTGNCACAATTATTGCAGCAGGGCCTAATGCAGCCCTGCCTCACGCTCGTCCGGGGCGAACAAAGTGTTTAGAATCCCCCTTTCTGCTTGTTGATTGGGGAGCTCAAACCGAGACCGGATATGTCAGCGACTTGACTCGCATGATCATCACGGGTAGCATCTCGTCCAAACTTCAGCGTATGTATGAGGTTGTGAAAAGTGCCCAGGAGCAGGCCATTTCAAGTATTAAACCTGGGGTCGAAACACGCACAGTGGATCGCATTGCCCGAGGTGTGATTGAACAAGCGGGAGTTGGTCCGAAGTTTAATCACGGTTTAGGACACGGTTTTGGCCTACAGGTCCACGAATCGTTGCGAATGAGTCCTCAGGCGACTGCTGTTTTCAAACCAGGCATGGTGGTGACAGTTGAACCTGGAGTTTATTTCCCAGGGTGGGGAGGGATTCGAATCGAAGATGATGTTTTAGTCACAAAAAAAGGCTGCGAAGTTCTTTCGTCTGTCCCTAAAGATCTGGAATCGAGCCGTTTGGCTTACTAAACTGTTTGTTAAAAATTCAAGCTGAAAATATATCTAAGGAGCACAGGCAATTTCATTCTGTGTTCCCTTTTTGAATCAAGTTTGTGCTGGAGTCTCTGGCCCCAAAAATATAGAGCAAATAACCTATGACACAAAAATCAAAATCAACAAGTGGGCAAAGTTCTTCAAATTCATTCGACCTGAAACAGTTGCGAGAGCTGCTGGAAATGATGGAAGAACATGGCGTGACTGAAGTCAACTTGCGTCAAGGCGACCAATGCTGGCGTTCGCGACGCGGCCCGGCTGAAGTTGCTGCCCCAGCGATTGCTCCTCAAGCCTACCCAGTTGCGGTAGCCGCCCCGCAACCTGTTGCTGCTCCGGCACCTGCTCCGGCCGCGGCTAGCCCGACCGCAGATGCGAATCAAGATGATGGATTGCTGGAAATCCTCAGCCCGACAGTTGGCACATTCTACGGTTCTCCGAGTCCGGAAGATCCTTTGTTTGTCAAAGTGGGCTCGAAGGTAGACGGCGAATCGGTTGTCTGTTTGATTGAAGCAATGAAAGTCTTCAACGAAATTCAAGCCGAATGCGCAGGAACAATTGAAAAGATTCTCGTCAAAGATGGAGAAGCTGTTGATTTCGGTCAACCATTGTTCAAAGTACGCCCAGCTTAATAGAGCACTTTTTTATTCAGAGAGTGCTGAGTTCAACCTCTCTGCTGGTGGCCTGTTTCTTTCACCTCGATCAGAAACAGATTGTGACCCTCAAGGCCCGTAACCCGATCAAAGACACACGACCCTATGTTTCAAAAAATCCTGATAGCAAACCGAGGTGAAATTGCCTTGCGAGTAATCCGTGCCTGTCGTGAGATGGGTATTAAAACGGTTGCCGTTTTCAGTGAGGCTGATCGAGGGGCGCACTATCTTTCGCAAGCAGATGAGGCCTACTGCATCGGAAAAGCTGCGGCCACGGATAGCTACCTGATGATCAATCGAATCATTTCCGCTGCAGAAATTGGAAATGTTCAAGCGATACATCCCGGCTGCGGATTTTTGGCTGAAAATGCTCACTTTGCGGAAATCTGCCAGGAATGCAGCATCGAATTTATTGGGCCGCATTATACTTCAATTGAACAACTTGGCGATAAAGTTTCAGCACGGGAACTTGCGATCAAAGCCAAAGTGAACGTCGTTCCCGAAAGTGATGGTCTGGTAAAAGACGAAGCGACTGCCTTGAAGGTTGCAGCGAAAATTGGCTACCCCGTTCTCATCAAAGCCACAGCAGGCGGCGGGGGCAAAGGGATGCGAGTCGCGATGAACGACATCACGTTGAAGTCCGGTTTCGCAGCGGCTCGACAAGAAGCCGGGAAATCATTTGGTAACCCAGACGTTTATATTGAAAAGTACGTCGAGCAACCACGTCATATTGAAGTCCAGGTTCTCGCAGACAAACATGGCAACTGTGTGCATCTGTGGGAACGAGATTGCTCGACTCAGCGTAAACATCAAAAACTGATCGAAGAAAGCCCTGCCACAAATCTTCCCAAGTCTGTCCGGGAAGACATCTGCAAATCAGCCGTACGTCTGATTAAAACAGTCGGGTATTATAATGCAGGCACGGTTGAATTCANCCTCGATAAAGAAAATCAGTTTTACTTTATTGAAGTCAACGCACGTATTCAAGTTGAGCATCCGGTCACCGAAATGGTCACTGGAGTGGACTTGATTCAACAGCAGATTCGAGTAGCAGCTGGCGAAGAACTGGACCTGAAACAGCGACACATCAAAACAACAGGTTCTGCGATTGAAATTCGAATCAATGCGGAAGATCCAGAAAACGATTACCGAGGCTGCCCCGGACGCATTACAAAGCTGCGAGTTCCTGGCGGATTAGGTGTCCGATTCGATTCTCATGTACATGAAGGCTATCAAATCAGCCCGTATTACGATTCGATGATCGGAAAACTGATCGTGCACCGTCCCACACGCAGTGAAGCGATTGCAGCTGCCCGTAGTGCGTTAGGAGAATTTGTTGTCGAGGGGGTGAAGACGACCATCCCGCTGGCCAAAAAGATTCTGGATCACAGCGCATTCGTCGATGGAACAATTGATACGACATTCCTGGAACGGACGTTTTAATATTTCAGGGCAAATACCAAGTTTGTGTTGCGCAGACTATTCCAGCAAATGCAGAACCAATGCAACTGGCAGGTGCTTCTTTGATGATACTTCGCAGTCGTTTCAGGTAACAATAAATCATTTGACAACAGAGCCTTGAGCAAGGCGATCAATATTCTTTGAACTGATTTAGAAGGAAATGAAATTATGAAAGTTGGCTTATTAACTGGTGGCGGAGATTGTCCTGGATTGAACGCTGTTATCCGCGGGGTTGTGCAGGTCATTCATAATTCAGGCGGAGAAACTCTCGGTCTGCTTGAAGGCTGGCGAGGAGCAATTTCCGGTGATCACATCGAATTGACACCAGAAGTTACTCGCCCAATCATTTCTCAGGGAGGAACGATTCTAGGATCTTCGAGAACAAACCCGTTCAAAAATCCAAGTGAAATTGATGATGTCTGTAGCACCTTCGAAAAACTGGGGCTTGATGCACTCATCGCTATTGGTGGAGATGACACCCTGGGTGTTGCCAGTAAGCTGTATCACGAAAAAGGACTACCAACGATTGGTTGTCCAAAAACAATCGATAACGATTTGAGTTCAACAGACCAAACTTTCGGGTTCGATACCTGTATTAATACCGTTACTGAATCGATTGACCGCCTACGTACCACAGCCGAATCGCATCGACGTATTTTTGTTGTCGAAGTGATGGGTCGCCATGCCGGCTGGATTGCATGTTATTCNGCAATTGCTTCAGGAGCTGACTACTTCATGGTTCCTGAACGAGAAGTTAATCTGGACGAAATGGTTTCTGTTCTTCAGAAACGACGCGATGAAGGTAAGAAATATGGAATTGTTGTCGTCAGCGAAGGAGCTCAGTTCTCCAAAGATGGCGGCTATGTGACTCAGGACCAGGAAGTGGATGACTTTGGCCATGTCAAGTTGGGCGGCATCGGAGATCATGTTGCAAAGATCATCGAAGCTCGAATGGGCGTAGAAACCCGCTCGGTCACTCTGGGACATCTTCAACGTGGAGGAAGCCCCAGTGCATTTGATCGTGTCCTAGGAACCCGACTGGGAATCCATGCTGGTCGTTTGGCTCTTAAAAAGGACTTCGGCAAAATGGTTGCACTTCGGGGAACCGAAATTGTTGCAGTNGATTTGAAAGACGCCGTTGATACAATGCGTGTTCTGGATGACGCCTNCTTCGACGAAGCTGCTGAATTCCTTAAGTAATAGAGAATCGCTAATTGTTGGTTCTCCCCCTTATGAAGGGGGAGCTAGAGGCTTAGGTTTTACCATAAGTTGTTGGGAGATTTTACAATTGTTGTTTTTCTTTTGCCAGCCGAAATCGGTGTAACTTCGGTCGTGGCAAG
>JAESQE010000024.1 GCA_016765335.1 Planctomycetaceae bacterium | reverse complement strand
AGTTTACCGACGAAGAAAAAGTACAACTCCAAAGAATCAACTCGGAGACACCACTGATCTGTTAAACAAAACTCAGGTTAATAGTCCAACTCGCATTAAATGACAGGCGGTTTAACAATTCTGGAATATGATTTCCTTACGTCTCAGTCAGCCTGGCCGATATCAAGTAGGAGGAAATAGAATAAACCACGGAGGCACAGAGAACACCGAGTTAAAAAAACAGCAGTAAAACAGTCAATATAAATCACCTGGATTTTACTCTGTGTTCTCTGTGCCTCCGTGGTAAAATAAAATCGATCCGTTTTTATTTGTTTCCAATCGGTACTTCACCCTCTCGAATTGACAATGGTTCGGCAGGAGCCTCACCCTCCCGAAGGGAATGCCATGATCGGTCGGGCATCGCGGGTTTTAATTGAGATTGGTACAAGGTCTGACATCGAATTATTGCAGTCGGCAGCATCCTGTACCACACGGCGGAGCATCAGATGGAGGGCAGGGGGAACTGGCTATTGGCAGGCTGCTACCTGAAACTCTCGATGAAGCGGCACTGAGCAGTTTTTCCAGTTTTGGGGAGTTGCACTGCGGGCAGCTCTTTTTTTCGTTTGAGCGAACCAGCAGTTCAAACTCGTTGCTACATTGTTCACATCGAAACTCAAATAAAGGCATTAAAATCTCGCTATTTCTTCAGCTGTTATAAGAACCTCTGAAATTGAATTCCAGAACTTCTTGGCGACAGTTTGGTTATAAAAAGTAGTAAAAACCCCCCTCTAACTCCCCCTTTGTAAGGGGGGGGAACCAATCGTTTGAGGTCTTTTAAATGGTGCTGCAACGATTTTAGGGTGTAATTCTAATCCCAAAAGCAGCGAATTCAATGCACTCTGAAAGATTATTCAAAGCTGTCCAGTTGTCGCTGTAGCTCCAGGAATTCTTTTAGTTGCAGTTCAGCAGGATAGGAAAAATCACGAGCAGTTCCCGGCGTTATTCCTAGGGGAAAAGGTGAGCCGTAATTCAGATAAAGCGGTTGATTCATCAGGGGATCGATCTGAATTCCAGGGGCAATCAGGTTTTGATATTGCTGCTGGGGGTAATCAACTGACAGAGAAGGGATTGGTAAGGAGTTGGTGCTTCGGTTGATTGCAGTTTGATACATGCGATTATTGGAAGGAGCCTCTCCTAAGAAGACAACCATCAAAGCGATGCAAGCTGTTGTCACCGAGAAGATGGGAACGACTTTCTGCTTCCAATGACTGTTGTGTGGTTGCTGAACTTGAGATTCTGGCAGCCTGTGCGTTAAATCGGTCCAGAGACTTTTTTCGAGAAGTGCTGTGTTTTCTGCCTGCGTTTTATGCAGGCAGTCCATCGCATGGCACAGATGATCGTAGTGCTCTCTGCATGTTGGGCAATTCGCTAGACAACGCCTGACGTCTTCCGGAAGATTTTCCCCGGAACTTTGATCAGCAAGCAGAGCTAACCGAATTCTATTTTTTGTACATTGGCATGTCATCTTTATTTGTCGTCCTTACTTTGATTAGGGAACGATGTCCCTGTGGCCCGTTTCATCCACAGCTCTTTGAAGCGATTTCTCGCTTCTGCCAATCGCCAGCGAACAGTGGCTTCCTTTCTGTCCACAATCGCAGCAATTTCAGCTGTTGTAAAATTCTCCAAATCACGCAGCACTAAAATCGTTCGATACTTCTCCGAGATATCCATGAGAACTCGTTGGACTTCCTCGTTGAGATCTTGTCTCTCCCGAGGATCTGGACTTCTGGGATTGACCGGCTGGTCTGGACTGATTTCGCTGAACAGCGAGGTTATACCTCTGCGTTTTTGCTTGCGAAGATAGTCCAACGNTAAATTCACGCCAATACGAAACAACCAAGGACCAAATCTTCTTGAGAGATCAAACTGATCCAAGTTTTCGTAGATACGAATAAATGTTTCCTGAGCCAAGTCCTCCGCTAATGCATCGTCTCTCACAAAACGATGGATGACGCGAAACAGCCTTTTTTCGTACCTCAAAACCAAATCACGAAAAGCATCCCGATCACCCGAGCGTACTTCTTCGATCAATCGCGCATCACTCACGATGGACTGATAATCGTTTTCGATATCGTCTGTTAATACCTGAGTGTTTGATTCTTCCGGCTTCATGTGACTCCGGTCTTGTGTGACTATGATTCGTAAGTTCTATTGTATAAACAGGTTGCGTCTGACTTGGGTGATATTCCTTGCAGATCTGCTTAATTGGTTAACTTCTACTGCATTACTTACGGCAGAACTGTTCTGAGTGTTGGCTCAAAATGAAAGAAATAGAGATGGCTAAGTGAAAAAGTCCTTTTTCTCGTTCAAGTGGGGTATTATACGCATTCGCGTGATTTTTATTGTTTTGAATATTCTCTAAACCCTTTCCAATACAAGGATTAGAACGATCACTTAGCGATAGTTTGATTGGGATTGATATTAGATTTACGGTAGACCGCGACGAGATTTCGAGATTCTTTGGACAGAAGTATCTCTGAAATAATACAGGAATAAGGGGGCCGGAAATCGATTTTTGTGTTGGAATTGAGTGAATTGAGGGAAATCAGCGAACCTCTGGGCTGAAATGGGCATCCAGCAGTTGATTTTCGAAGACTGTCGTGATAACTTTCCGTCTTCGAAATGAGGAGCCCAGGTGGCGGAATTGGTAGACGCGCTAGGTTGAGGGCCTAGTGGGAAGTTATTCCCGTGGAGGTTCGAGTCCTCTCCTGGGTACTAAAAAATAGAGGATTACGTCCATTGGGCGTAATCCTTTTTTTTATGCACCAAATTATCGCGGACATATCGTGGATGCTATTGCAATGCGGTAGGTGCTGTGATTGTGGTTTGCCTGGGCTGTAATGATCGATGCGCGGCAAACAGATGCAAGGCTTCACTGAATTGACGACCGACAGGTTCATCCAGCGTATGGAGCATAGAGATTCAACAGGCACACGAAGGTGGGTGCAAGCACTGTAAAGACCGTAGAGATAGGTAACAGTTGTTCGGAGACATGGGTAACACTTTTGATATTCACTAAACTTCCTTAAAAAGGAGGTTGGTGATGCCTTGGCATGAAAGTGATCTGATGTCTTTGAGAAAAGAATTTGTTTCGTTGGCTTCTGCTGAAGGAGCTAACATGTCTGCGTTGTGTCGTCGCTTTAAAATCGCTCGTAAGACCGGCTACAAGTGGCTTAAACGCTATCAGCAGCAAGGAACCGAAGGACTTTGCAAAAAATCCCGCCGTCCGCAAAACTCCCCGTTGCAGACTTCTGAAAAAATCGAACAGCTCGTGCTTGAGCTTCGTCAGGAACATCCCGTCTGGGGTGGTCGTAAACTTCGAGCCAGGTTGCTTGCACTGGGTCACAAGAAAATTCCCGCAGCCAGTACGATCACCGCGATTCTGCATCGTCATGGTCGTATCCCGCCGGCAGCGACTGAGTCCCGCAAACATTACACACGGTTTGAACGCAGTGAACCGAACGAACTTTGGCAGATTGATTTCAAAGGCGAGTTCAAAATGAGCAACTCTCAGTACTGTTATCCGCTGACGGTACTTGATGATCATTCGCGTTATGCAATTGGCTTGATGGCTTGTGTGGGGCCACGTTACGGTGTCGTCAAAGAGCATTTAATCACGATGTTTCGCCGTTATGGAATGCCTCGGGCGCTGTATGCAGATAACGGAACTCCGTGGGCTTCAGCTCATTCGCCGAGCAAGCACACACGCCTGACCGCCTGGCTGATGCGACTGGGAGTCGAAGTGATTCATGGTCGCCCTTATCATCCTCAAGGTCGTGGCAAGGAGGAACGTTTTCACCGGACGCTGAAAGCGGAGTTACTTCAAGATCGATTTTTCGATGATCTATGCGATGCTCAGCGACGTTTCGATCCCTTCCGAGCGATGTATAACCAGGAGCGTCCTCACGAAGCGTTGTCTTTAGATGTTCCAGCGAGTCGTTATTGCGTGAGTGATCGCGAGTATCCAGAAATGGTGAAGGAGTTTGATTACTCGAATCGTTTTGAGGTTCGCAAGGCCAATCGCGTGGGACAATTCAGTTTTAAGGGCAAGCAATTCAAGACAAGTGAAGCCTTTTCAGGCGAACGAATCGGCCTGTCATGCACACCAAATAAGAACGTGTATGAAGTCTATTATTGCCACTTTCGGATTGGCTGGATCGACGTGCGAGAGAAATACTCGCGAGTTCAATCTGGACATCCCGATGAGATGAACTAAACTGTTTGGACCTGTTACCCATGTCTCCGAACAACTGTTACCCATGTGACCGGTCTTTACAAGCACCACACCCTACGTCTGGAATCTCGCGTTGTTTATTCGTTGAGAGCTGAGGAGCTACTACTTGTTGCTATGCAGCCCAGCCAAAATTGGCTGGGTCACCTGCTTTACTCCTGGAAATCTGAGGCGTCATCTCTCAATACTACAAATAAGTGCGCAATTTCAAAGCGAATGCAGATCCTTTTCAGTCCATTATTAGTGAGAGTGTCAATTACTTCAGTTGCCAGCGGGCTTGTCGTAATACGGCATTGGAGGAGTCTTTCATTTTTTCGTACCAGATGGTTAACAGCGAGCCGTCTTCCAGTTGGACT
>JAESQE010000023.1 GCA_016765335.1 Planctomycetaceae bacterium | reverse complement strand
TCAATTTGTTGCTAAAACAGTTTCAAACAGACGTGACCTGAATACTCATAATAATCGGCACAGATTACGATTTGAGTTCAAAAAACTGCCTAAATAACGTGAAATATTACCACTTGCGATGGCGACACATAGTGATGTTCGCATATGACCAGCGTTGCTCTCAAGGCAAATACAACGCTATCGCGGCTTCAAATTTCAGCAGAAATTAAGCCTTATTCAAGAAGACCAAACCATTTTGGTCATTCAGCATCGAATAGATTTACGGTACGAATCCCTTGTCATTGCGCGAGGCCGTAGCGATTCCAACAAAAAAGCCCCAGATGCTTCTGGGGCTTTTTCCGTGAAAATCCGTGCTTATCCGTGGCTAATTTTTCTTCTCATTGCGAGAGATCAAATTTTAGGGCGATTCTGTTTAGCTAACATTCAACGCGCGAACAAATACGCGAATGCGAATCAGTCCTCGACCAATGCATCAGCAAACTGATCGGGATCGAATAGTTGAAGATCGTCAATCTGTTCACCCACGCCGATGTATTTGACTGGAATTCCCATTTTTTTCCGAATGGCAATCACAACTCCACCCTTGGCAGTCCCATCAAGTTTGGCCAAAATCAGACCAGTGGAATCAATAATTTCAGAGAAGACTTCCGCCTGGCTGATGCCGTTCTGCCCAGTTGTCGCATCAAGCACGAGCAGAGATTCGTGCGGTCCGCCCGGGATTTTCTTACCGATCACCCGATAAATTTTCTCCAATTCCTGCATCAGGTTTTTCTGAGTTTGCAGTCTACCCGCAGTATCGATAATGACGATATCTGCTCCAGTTTCCAAAGCTCGTTCACAGCCAGAATAGGCGACACTGGCAGGATCGGTGCCACTCGGTTTGGTGACGATATCACAGCCAATTCGTTCGCTCCACATCGTGAGCTGCTCAACAGCTGCTGCTCGAAATGTGTCACCAGCTGCGAGGACAACTTTCTTNCCCGATTTGTGAAACAGGTTGGCCAACTTGGCAATCGAAGTTGTTTTTCCTACCCCATTCACCCCAGCGACCAGAATGACCGTTGGGCCATCTGTCGACAATTTCAAAGGAGAGAGCACGTCGTTGGGATCCCAGGTGACTCCCTCGTCTCCTTTAAGCAGTTCTGCAATTTTATCGCGGACAGTTTTCCAGATTGCAGTCAGATCCACAGTTCGACCACGATGATTTTTTCGTAACTCTTCGACAATTTCCATCGAAGCAGCCACGCCCATGTCAGATTCAATCAACCGTTTTTCAAATTTCTCAAGATGTTCATCAGTTAGGATTTCTCCACTTTTGAACAGGTCGCGAACATCAGTCTTGAGTACCTGTGAGGTCTTCTGTAAACCTTTTTTTAAACGATCAAACAAACCCATCGCAAAATCTTCTTTCCTGAAATTCGAACTGATTCTTAATACTCTCTGCTTCCCTGACCGGAGCATGTGAACCAGGCCAGCAAAATATTATTTCATAAGATGCAGAATCATAGAAAAATCACCTTCAGGAAACCAGTGCCTGGGTACCGTTGTTTTCAGCTGGGAACGACAATCAGGTCCATCGCAGCGGTCAGGCCTAGAGGAATTTGCTGGTTTTCCGATTCCACTGTAATTAGCCCAGCTTTGTCACTTTTTGACACAACGTGCCCTTGGCAACCAATGCTTAATTTTTGTTCGCTGAGATAACGTAGAAATTCGGGGTCTTGGTTAAATACACGAACCAGTTCAAAATGAGTGCCTTGCTGGCAAGAAGACAGCGGAATTCCTTGACTGGTTGAGTCATCCCGGAGTACTCCATCTGGACCAGGAATAGGGTCTCCATGTGGATCGACCAGTGGATGGCATAAAAACTCGTCGATGCGATTGACCAGAAATTCGCTTACCGCATGTTCCATATGCTCAGCTTCTTCATGAACCTGGTCCCATGTTAGTTCCAACGTCTTGACCAGAAACAATTCAATCAAACGATGCCTGCGGAGCATACGCATCGCCAAAGAACGGCCCGATTCGGTAAGCATCACCCCNGCATAAGGTTTGTACGTTGCAAGTTTTGAATCCGAAAGCGTTTTGAGCATACTGGTCACAGTACCCGGAGAAACAGTCATTGCTTCTGCGAGTTTCCCCGTAGACACCATTTCTTGTCCGCTTCGATTGCAAAGCAGTAGAATGGTTTTCAGATAATTCTCAACAGTCAGACTAGCCATGGATGCTCGTTTATTTTTTGGAAAAGGAATCAATTCAATCACTATGAATTAAAATTTTACAATAATACCAGCCCGAAGTACCAGCGAGTGAGTCAATTGAGTTTGGTATTACTTCCAGATTGATCATTCCTCAAAAACAGTGCCTCATGCGATTTGCACTGTTCCGGCAGAGCATTACAATCGGCATAAAGAAAGAGTCTGTTTTTTGAAGCCACTGAACGAAAAGAATGAATATGTCACGTCGAATACTCGTCACCGCAGCCCTGCCTTATGCGAATGGTCACATCCATTTGGGCCATCTGGTAGAGTATATTCAAACTGATATCTGGGTCCGTTTCCAGAAATTGCGATCAAATCAGTGCAATTTTTTCTGCGCAGACGACACCCACGGCACCGCGATCATGATCCGTGCCCGCCAGGAAAACCGAAGCGAACAAGAGCTGATTGCTGAAATGCAACAGTCTCACCTGGATGATTTTGCAGGCTTTGGCATCGAATTCGATAACTACGGGAGCACCAACAGCGAAGAAAACAAAGAAATTTGTCATCGCATCTGGGCCTCACTTCGAGAAGCAGGACTTATTTCCCAGAAAGATGTTACCCAGCTATTTGATCCCGAAGCAGGCACTTTTTTAGCAGATCGGTTTGTCAAAGGGACTTGTCCGAAATGTAACGAAGAAGATCAATACGGCGATAACTGCGAAAAATGCAGCGCAACATATAGCCCCAGTGAACTGATTAATCCGGTGAGTACTCTTTCGGGCGCAAAACCAGAAGAACGCACCGCATCGCATCTGTTCGTAAACATCGAAGAACTACACGGATTTTTGGAACAATGGACTCAATCTGGAGATCATTTACAAACCGAAGTCGCCAATTATCTCAAAGGACATTTCCTGTGCAATCCGCTACGTGACTGGGATATTTCACGACCAGAACCTTACTTCGGTTTTGAGATTCCCGATGCACCCGGTCATTATTGGTACGTCTGGTTCGATGCACCGATCGGATACATTGCATCCACACTCCAGTGGTGTAAAAGAAATGGCGAAGAACTTTCCAAATATTGGGAATCTGATGAGACCGAAATCCACCATTTCATCGGAAAAGATATCACCTATTTCCATACGTTGTTTTGGCCCGCGATGCTGAAAACAGCGGGATTCAATCTGCCCACCAAAGTACACATTCACGGATTTTTGAACGTCGATGGCAAAAAAATGTCCAAAAGTAAGGGGACATTTATCATGGCTAAGACGTACCTGAATCATCTGGAACCTGCGTATTTACGATATTATTATGCTTCGAAGCTGAACAGTAAGTNAGACGACATCGATCTGAACCTGAAAGAGTTCGTCGACAAAGTGAATGCAGATTTAGTTGGTAAAGTCGTCAATATTGCCAGCCGATCCGCCAAGTTTATCAGCGGAAAAACACTGAGTGAAACCTATCCTGATGATGGAGGTTTATTCCAGCAAGCTGCACAGGCTGGGGATCGCATTGCAGAGCTTTACGAACGGTGTGAATACTCTCAAGCGATGCGGGAAATACTCCAACTGGCAGAACACGCCAACAAATTTGTCGAAGATCATCAGCCCTGGAAGTTACGTAAAGACGAACAAAAACAAGAAGAGTTACGTGATATCTGCTCAATTGCCTTGAACTTATTCCGGCAAATTGTCATTTATCTCACTCCGGTATTGCCAGAAATTGCTGAGCGAACCGGCGAGCTTTTGAATGATTCGCTGACCAGTTGGGATCAATCCCGCGAGCCATTAACGGGTAATAAAATCCATAAATTTTCNCATATGATGAAACGAATCGAAGAAGAAAAGGTACAAAAAATGGTCGAAGAATCTCGCGAATCTGTTGCTGCTGAACAGACAACAGAAAATCAAAATACCGAAACCGCTGCAAATCCTGCTGATCAATGGGATGATTCTGGCGAGCCTCTTGAACAGGAACCGATGACCGAAGAANGCACCATCGATGACTTTGTGAAAGTCGATCTGCGGGTTGCTCGGATTGTCGAAGCCAATCAAGTCGAAGGAGCAGACAAACTTCTGCAACTGACGTTGAGCTTAGGTGGCGATAGTCAACGTAATGTGTTTGCAGGCATTAAATCGGCTTATGCCCCGGAAGATTTAATTGGCAGACTTGTTGTGTGTGTTGCCAATCTGAAACCTCGGAAAATGCGATTTGGCCTCAGTGAAGGAATGGTTTGTGCTTCTGGTCCCGGCGGCCAGGAAGTCTTTCTGCTCTCTCCAGATACTGGAGCAAAAGCTGGACAACGCGTGCATTAAGGGAATATCTTAAAGGGAGAACAGACATTCGGTGTCTGTTACGTTCGAGCAGGCCTTCATTTAAGGCAGACAAGAATGTCTACCCTCCGCTGGTCAATGTCCTTTGACATTAATAGAGGTTTCACCATTTATCAAGCAGCCCGGTTTCACCTAGTTAGCCCAACTAGTTAGCCCAACTAGCGATAAATGGTATACGGCTTAATGATTGTTGGAAAATGATTTCCTGACGTCTGACCCAGCGTAGCTGGTATCAAACAGGAAAAAGTAAAATAAACCACGGAGACACAGAGGCCACAGAGAAAATCTCAGGTGATATTTATTTCATCGCCAAGCGAGACAGGATATCTCTTGAGTTAGATTGATTGTTTTACTGCTACTTTTTTAACTCGGTGTTCTCTGTGTCTCCGTAGTTAAATAAAATCTATCCGTTTTTATTTGTCCCCAATCGGAACACCAAAAGCCTTTACCCAAATGGCTGACCTTCAACGCCAGTTGGACTACTAGGGACCGAACTTGTTTTTTAGTGATTTCTCTTAACTTGATGTAAACTTTGCAAGTCGAGCAATAAAAAACAAATCCTCTTCACAAGCAAGCCGATTGACGATAGAGTTCCGTTCCTACACGAAATACGTCTCACATTTTCCTTTCTTGCAGACGTAACTACATTACCAACCCTACCTGTTATTTAAGCACTCGCTTCGATACACCGTTTGAAATTTCTATTTGGCTGTCGATCATTTTCTTATTGATCTGAGTCAACGGAATTCCTTCAATTCGTGTCGGATCGAAATTCCCATCTTAGACAACTACATCGAAAACCGAATTCGTTTCGGTTGATCGTTTAAGGCCGCTTGTGTTGGCTGATAATTGATCGAGACGAAGGAGACCCGTCGAATGAATCGTTTACGTTTATCAATGATCTTGCTTGTTTGCTCCATCACTGTTTTTCAGGTTGGTTGCAATCGCATGCCCCGCAGACACCTGAGAATGAGTCAGCACCGGGCGATGAAACTCTACAATGAGAATCAAGTTCTGGCAGCTGAGTCTTATCAGTACCAGCAATCAATGGCTGGGCTGGCAGCTGAATCCGGTCAGTTACAACAGCAGTTAGCTCAAGCGACTTCTCAGTTGGATCTTTCAAACCAGCAGCTGGCGAATCTCAACGCAGAGCGAAGTGAATTACAAGGTCGCTATAAAGACTTACTTGTTAATTCGAACTCGAACAGAAGCCCTCTTTCAGATTCCGCGACGAAGCGATTTCAGGATTTGGCCAATCGATACCCAGATTTCGAATTTGACCCGCACACCGGCGTCAGTAAATTTCACTCAGACATTCTGTTTTCATCTGGAAGTGACCGACTGAGAGAAGCGGCCTTGCCTTTGCTAAACGATCTGGCTGAAATTATGAATGATGGAGATGCCCGGCGATTGAATCTTCTTATTGTTGGGCACACTGATGACCAACCGATTTCAAAATCAAAAGGCAACCACCCTACGAACTGGCATCTTTCTACCGACCGAGCCGACTCTGTAGTGCTGGCTTTGAGCAAAGCAGGTGTTGTTGACCGACGACTTGGAGCAGCTGGATACAGCGACAACCAACCACTTGTCCCCAATACTGACGACCAGGCTCGCCAACGAAACCGCAGGGTCGAAATATTCGTTCTGGCCCCCGATGCAGTTGTTGCAGGCTGGGATCCACATCA
>JAESQE010000022.1 GCA_016765335.1 Planctomycetaceae bacterium | reverse complement strand
GTAAGTATATTCGACAGCATGGTGATCGAAAATTTCACCGTATTTAGGATCTTTACGAACTTCACGCCCACCCATTCCTTCAGCTCGAACAGGAAACGCTCCTTTGATCCAGTTGCCAACATCCAGGTTATGAATGTGTTGCTCGTTGATATGATCTCCACACAACCAGTTGTAGTAGTACCAGTTACGTAATTGGTATTCCATCTCTGAAGAAACTTCTTCGCGAGATTTGCGTGGATCCCAAACTCCGCCACCGTTCCAGTAAACTCGCATCGCAACCACATCACCAATTTCGCCATCTTGGATTCTTTTGACGATATCGCGATATGTGAATTGATGATGACGTTGTAGTCCGACACCAACTTTCAGATTCTTTTCTTTGGCGATCCGTGCATTGGCAAGAACTGTTCGAACTCCAGCGACATCGGTTGCAACTGGTTTTTCCATGAAGATGTTTTTGCCTGCATTGACGGCCGCTTCGAAATGCATCGGACGAAAACCCGGAGGTGTCGCCAAAATCACCAAATCGACATCAGAAGCCATCATCTGCTTGTAAGCATCAAAGCCGATGAAGCGTTGCTCTGCTGGTACGTCAACAACAGCGGTGTCGTTCCCTTTAACAGCTGTTGCGATTCGCTGCATGCTTCTTTCGAGTTGATCGCCGAACATATCAGCCATCGCAACCAAAGCAACTTTGCCTTCGGTCTTCAATGCCTGGGCAGCAGCTCCACTACCACGACCGCCACAACCGATCAGTCCAATTCTGAGAGTTTCGTCTCCGGCAGCGTAAGCACCGGTAGGAGTCACCAAACTTGAAACAGCAGCCAAGCCAGCTGCTGCTGTGGCTGACGTCTTCATGAAGTCGCGTCGAGAAGGATTATTGGGGGCAGTCATAAAGTCTCTCCAATTTGAGGTTTTAAAGGGGAGTGATTAAATTATCGTATTTTTCAGAAATCACCAGAAAACAGCAATTTCCTACCTCTATAGATAAGAAACCACGAGCATCCAGTAAAGCGAATCGTGCATCAACTTATGAAAATTATTGAATCCGAAGCAAAAAATGCACCAAATGTAATCTTTACTCTCGGAAAGGGCCTCAGCATCAGCTTGGCATCCTCAGCCAATAAAAAAACAGGCTGGAGCAATAAACTGAAACAAACCAGAAAGCCGCTCAAATATTTCATTTGAAGTCGTTTCCTTTTATTGATTCAGTATACACAGCCTGCCAGTCAATTTGACTGCAATATGGGAACTTCTATTAATTGAATCCTAGAGGTTCCCGAATACAGCTGGCTAAAAAACAGTTCAAAAACCCCCTCTCACTCCCCCTTCGTAAGGGGAAGAACCAAATAATAGAGGTTTTCATATCACATTTGCCGCAATATTACCGTGACGCTACCGCTTGGTTACTTCAGCTCGGCAGCTGGGTCTCGTTCGAACGCATACTTTTTGATTTCTTCTGCAGTGGGACGTTTAAGAGGACGTATAACGCGGAAACCAACATGCGTTGCATCGGTATGATACCAGATACTTTTCGGGAGTTGAGGATCTCGAATTTTCCAATTGGAATTTGATTTCTCACGTGCAGCTGATCTCAGCAAATCGGGATCATCGTCCCAAGACCCACCGCGGACAACTCGTGGATAAAGTGTTGTGGGAACGACAACCGGGAACACAGCCGGCTTACAAGATTTAGATTTTGCATAGAAGTCTGGAACATACTGATCCAGGCACCATTCAGCTACGTTGCCGTGCATATCGTACAGACCCCAGGGGTTTGGTTTCTTCTGTCCGACTTTCTGATATTTTTCATCTGCATTGTCAAAATACCAGGCGTAGTCATCGATGTTATCGGTGTTATCGCCAAATGAGTAAGCAGTTGTCGTGCCTGCCCGACATGCATATTCCCATTCTGCTTCGGTTGGCAATCGATAAAAATCACCGGTAATTTCGGTCAACCACTGACAGTAAGCCTTGGCTGCCAATTGAGTCATACAACTGGCAGGAAAACCATCGTGTCCCATGCCGAAGGTCATATCGCGATACTCTTTGGTGGGACGAGTCACTGCGTCCCCTTTTTTATCTCGCTCGGTTTCTTTCAGCCTGGAGAGCTTACGACGCTGAGTATCGAGTTTGTATCGAAATGTGTCATACTCATCCCAGGTCGCTTCGAATTTCGCCATCCAGAACGGTTCAATCTTTACCTGATGGACGGGACTTTCGTCATCAGCACGATCTTTTTCATTTTCTGGAGATCCCATCTTGTAGACGCCGCCAGGAATTGGCAACATATCAAAGGCAATGTCCGTGTAAGGGACTTCCACTGTGTAAGATTTCATTTCCTCTTTTTTTGCATCTTCAGCGTGTGCATTCATTGAGGAAAAAGAGAATAGGGCTACCAGGCCCAGGCAAATCAGAAAGCCAGTTAAATGTCGCATGTTCAGAGGAACTCCTCATATTTAATTCAAAAGTTATCTTGTCGTAATTCAAATTTGGTTGATCAGCACACGGAAGTGACTCAGAAATCCATTCCAGTTGTTATTGGTGGGGGTACGATCATGTCGTGGGCCAATTTCAGGTGGGGGGCACTGTTGTGTTGCCTACTCTCTATACTGGTCACCGAGGCACCTCGATGTCAAGTATTGGCAGACGAACCGACCAGTAAATCGTGGAAACGCTATGAATTTCAACGAATACGCATGGGTGTCCCCTGGCAATTGACATTCTACGCACAAAGCGACAAGCAGGCGATCGAAGCTGCGGAGACAACTTTTGCCCGTGTCAAAAAGCTGGATCAAATCATGTCTGATTACGATCCCGATAGCGANTTGAATCAGTTGTGCAAAAATTCAGGTCCAGGCAATCCGATTCGTGTCAGCGATGAATTATTTCTGGTACTTGAATTCTCCAAAGACTTATATTGTAGAACGCAAGGCAATTTTGATGTCACCGTTGGCGGAATAACCGATTTATGGCGCCGGGCCTGGNGAAAACAAGCCTTGCCGACTACAGAAGATTTGCAGACGAAATTGCAGAAAGTTGGTTCGAATAAAATTCGCTTGGATCAAAAAGCTCAGACAGTTGAACTTACAGTCGCAAACATGCAGATCGATCTGGGTGCAATCGCTAAGGGATATGCAGCCGATGAGGCGCTCAAGGTTCTCAAAAGTTTGGGCATCACTCGCGCACTGGTGGATGCATCGGGTGATATCGTCGTGGGCGACCCGCCTCCCGGAAAACCTGCCTGGGTCGTGGGCATTGCTCCGCTGAAAAATCCAAAAGCCGAACCAACCGAGTACCTGAATCTAGTGAATGCTTCGGTTGCCACTTCAGGCGATGCGAACCGATTTGTTGAAATCGATGGCGTGCATTACTCACATATTGTTGACCCACACACAGGAATCGGCCTAACAACTTCGAGTAGCGTCACCGTGATCGCTAAAGATGGCATAACAGCCGATGCGTTGGCTTCTGCTTTATCGCTGGTTGATCGCTGCACCGCAATCAAACTGCTCAAACGCTATCAGGCAGCAACCTTCATCGCCACGGGATCTTCGCAGGGAATCAAAACGTGGGAATCAAAACGATTCCCATGCTACAAAAATACCGATCTCTGAATTCCCATGCCAGGCCGGTATCTGCCAGACATCTCTTGAGCATTCGAGCACATTGTTCCATAATAATCATCACGGATCTTTCCTGTAGGTGGAGAGAAACAATGATCTCTATTAATTAATCAGGATGAACGAACATGATAGTAAAATCCATTTCATTACTGCTTTTATTTGTGTTGACTGTGGCAACCATTTCATCCACACAGGCAGAAACAGAAAAACCTGTCACTGTTGATCAACTGAAGGAGCAGGCAGGACTTGCGATTTCTGAGGAGCGTAGTGCAGAGGCAGTCAAACTGTTAACCGAAATTTTAAAGCACGAACCAAAAAACTCAGCCATCTGGTATCGCCGGGCATGTGAAAATTTTCGGATTGGTCAGTTCAAGCAGTCTGTTGCAGATTTCGATCAGTTTGTAGAGCTGAACCCCGCAGCAGAACAAAAACTATGGGAACGAGGCATCTCTCATTATTACGCAGGGATGCACAAGCAAGGAGCTGAGCAGTTTGCGTTGTACCAAACGTACCACGATAACGATGTTGAAAATTCTGTCTGGCGATACATTTGCATGGTCAAAACAGATGGCGTCGAAAAAGCTCGCAAAGAAATGTTGACAATTAAGAATGATCCTCGCATCCCGTTAATGACTTCTTATGCGATGTTCCAAGGCAAAGCCACGGCTGAAGACGTACTCGCTGATGCCAAAGCGGGAAACCCTGAACCAGAGGTACTTGCGGGTCGAATGTTTTATGCACAGTTGTATTTGGGGCTGTATTACGAAGCTCATTCCAAACCGGAATTGGCAAAGAAATACATCACCCAGGCTTGGAAAGATCACGAAAAGACACAAGGCATCAGCAGATACATGTGGAATGTCGCTCGTGTGCATGCTGAGTTCTTGAAGCAGAAAGCAGAGAAGTAATACCAAAATCAATAAAAACCAGCACTGAGTCATCTCCGTGGCCTTGTACTGGCAAGGACTTAGGGAATAGACAACGCGCAAACAAATACGCGAATGCGTATAACGCTGGGGAAATCATGCTCACTTGGCACTTCTCACTAGAACCTCTAAGATCTCGCTTGATGCGGGATTTTTTTGTAGGTGGTAGTAGAGAAGACTCTATCTACAATGCGGGATAGAGGATCATTTAGAAATTCAATTTCAGGCTGAAAGAAGTTCGTCATGGCTAAGAAAACAATTGCAGATGTTGATGTTGCTGGCAAAAAAGTATTGATGCGAGTCGATTTTAATGTCCCGCTTAATGGCGAAGGAAAAATCACTGATGATCGCCGCATTGCGATGGCGATCGATTCCATTAAATCAGTCACTAGCCGTGGCGGTCAGTTGATTTTAATGAGCCACCTGGGACGCCCAGCTGGTGATGGTTCTGCAGAAGATGCAAAATACAGTTTAAAACCGGTAGCAACCCGACTGGGAGAAATCCTTGGCCAGGAAGTTGCCTTTGCAACAGATACCATTGGCGAAGATGCAACAGCGAAAGTCGCAGCACTGAGCGATGGTGGCGTGCTTGTGCTTGAGAATTTGCGGTTCAACAAAGGCGAGAAAAAAGGCGACGCAGACTTTGCAGCTGCCTTGGCTGCGTTTGCAGATATTTACTGCAACGATGCATTCGGAACTTGTCATCGAAAAGACGCCTCTATGGTGGCTGTCCCGCAAGCAATGGCTGGCAAGCCCAAAGTCGTTGGCTATCTTGTCGCGAAAGAAATTAAATATCTAACCGATGCGATTGCAAATCCGGGACGTCCTTTTATTGCGATTCTGGGTGGAGCCAAGGTTTCGGATAAAATCAAAGTCATTGACAACCTACTCGATGTCTGTGACAAAATTTTGATCGGCGGAGCAATGGCATACACATTCGCGTTGGCCCAAGGCGGCTCCATTGGAAAAAGTCTTGTTGAACCGGACAAAGTGGAGTTAGCAAAGCAGCTGATAAAAAAAGGTGGCGACAAACTGATGCTGCCTCTCGATACACACTGCGGCGATGATTTTAACTCTGGCTGCAACAAAGTGGTCGTCAAAGCTGGTGAAATCCCAGAGGAATTCGAAGGGTTGGATATCGGTCCGGAAACGGCCAAGCTTTATGCTGAAACAGTTAAAGGAGCAAAAACCGTTGTCTGGAACGGACCAATGGGAGTCTTCGAGATGTCCCCATTTGACGCAGGGACCAAAGCCGTTGCTCAAGCGATTGCTGATGGCGATTCCATTAGTATCATCGGAGGCGGAGACAGTGCAGCTGCGATTCAACAACTCGGTTTCGCTGACCAGGTTTCCCACGTCAGCACCGGCGGCGGAGCCTCCCTGGCAATGCTCGAAGGCCAAGCTTTTGAAGCGGTCGATTTGCTCGATGAAGCGTAATTGATAAGTTAAAATCCGGGGCCTGCTGTGCGGAACAACACCGGGTAGCACCAATACCGGGGTAGCACAGACAATCCCGTTCAGGGTTGTCTGTGTTGCGTAGCAACCCGAGGAATTGACCAAGAAGCTCCTCCTCAGAAGGATTGCCGGAATTGCTTTGTGTTCCTCTTGAGCCACACAAGAAAACTTAAAACTGGTCTCACTGTAAACATGAATCTCTCCGACAAAAGTGTGTGACTGGCCCTCCCTGGATTGAATAGATGACAT
>JAESQE010000021.1 GCA_016765335.1 Planctomycetaceae bacterium | reverse complement strand
GGGATTGATAATTTGTACCGATTTACCGAGCGAACGCAGTAACGATGCCATGCCAAGTTCTGAGCCAAGTGCATCTGCATCGGGCCGCACGTGACTGGTCAGAACAAACCGATTATTTTGCTCAATGATCTTCTTTAGCGGGGTCCAGTCAATCGACATCCGGGCAACCTTATCTTTGGCTCGACAAAACGAGCAACTTCATGGAATTATTGAAACATATAGTCAATCAGTAAGGTAATCTGAGCAGGACGTCAACTGTAATACGCATTCGCGTACTTGCTTACTCTTTGTGAATTGAGACTGGTTTTTCAGTGACAATTTACTTATTGAGCTGTACAATCACATTTAGAGCAGATTAATAACTAATGGAATAGCTGATTTCTTATGAGAAAACAACTTCACAAATCACCTTGGATGATGGTTCTTGGCCTATTGGTGCTTCTGGTAGTTGGCTTCAGCATGCGGGGCTGGTCAGGAACAAGCGATTCCAATTCTCATCTTCCCGAAAGTCAGGTCGCAATTACTGAATCAGATTCTCTTGCTGATCTTTCTTTTGCAACTCCACAGTCTTTGCAGTCGCAGTCCGTCGAAGCTGTCGAAGGTCACGAGCCGGTCGATCCTAAGGACATGAGTACCGAGCAGGTCAAGAAATTAGTGACCGGATTCTGGAAATCAAAATATTACGGCACGCGGCATCTGGAAATTCGTGACGATGGCACCGCTACGATTTACTATGAAGCAAGCATGCTCGCCCGGTTGGTAATTGGTAAACAAGTATTAATTCAGTACGACTGGGAATACGATGCCAGCAAGACACAGGTGAAATTCATCGCGACATCTGGTGAGCCAACTGAAGGTTTCGATTACATCATCGATAAATGGGGAAAGAACCAACAGCAAACAGTCGTGCAAGCCTCACAGGAATTGATGTTACTGCTCGACTCGGACGGAGAAACCGAACACCATTGGCGTCGTCTTGACTCCATCGATGCAGAAGTCCTCAAAAAGTTTGCAACTCCTTAATGCCATTAACATGGCACTGATGTTATTGGCACCATCATGGGAATGCATTGCACGAGTAGTCCAACTAGCGTTAAATGGTAGACGGCTTAATGAATGTTGGAATATGATTTCCGGTTCATCCGGTTAATGCGTGTTTTGCCTGGTGACGTTTTGCAAACATTACTCGCTTGACTAAAACAGGGCATGACTGTCTCATCTGGTTTTTTACCACAAAAATCAGCAAGTCGAGATCAATCATGCCCCAACGATTACTCTACCACATACTGGGTGTTCACGGATATCAATGGGATCAGATTTTCTCTGAAGACCATCAAATGATCTGTGTCATCTCGCAATCCCGAGAATCTCTTTGTTGTTCGCACTGCAATCCCAAGCGTCTCATTTCTCAAGGAAAAGTCACCCGGCGATTCAAAACCGTTCCGCTGGGATCACAACAAATCGAAATTGAATTCGCCATTCCCCGAGTTCGCTGTCGTGCTTGCCACTTGGTTCGGCAAGTCAAGATTCCCTTCGCTAAGAGCAAAAAACGTTACACGAAACTCTTCGAACAATACGCTCTGGGATTGCTGCGGTTTGCCACGACGTTATACGCATTCGCGTATTTGTTTGCGTGTTGAACGTTTCCTAAGTCTTGGTCAGTACAAGGCCACGATCGATCACGTCTCGCAGTTTTTAATTGAGTTTGGTATTAGATGTCGCTCGGCATTTAGGCGTTGGCTGGGACTTGATTCGTGACATCGAACATCGTCATTTGAAAAAGAAATTCAGTCGTCCTCGACTAAAAGAGGTGCAACGAATTGCCATCGATGAAATCGCTGTGCGTAAAGGGCACAAGTATCTGACGCTGGTGTTGGATTTGGATCGAGGCAACGTGTTGTTTGTCGGAAATGGTCGTAAATCAGAGGCTTTAACGCCTTTTTGGACTCGACTGAAAACAGCGGGTGCTCAGATTAAAGCGGTAGCGATCGACATGTCACCGGCGTACATCAAAGCGGTTACTGAGAATTTACCGAACGCGATGTTGGGGTTTGATCGCTTCCATCTGGTCAAGTTGTTCAACGATAAATTGTCCGAGTTGCGGCGTCAGTTGTATCGGGAAGCATCGGGGCTATTGGAGAAGAACGTGCTCAAGGGGACGCGGTGGCTGTTGCTGAAGAATCAGGATAACCTGAACGACAACCATGGCGAATCAGCCCGGCTACAAGAAGCGTTAGCACTCAACAAACCGTTAGCCACAGCATACTATTTAAAAGAGTCGTTGAAAGAACTCTGGAATCAACAGACCAAACAGCAAGCGGCGAACTTGTTGAATAGTTGGTGCCGCCAGGCGGAAAGCAGCGGCGTGATGATCTTGCAGAAGTTCGCCAAGACGCTCCAGGGTTTCCGATCAGGAATCTTAGCTTGGTACGATCACCCGATATCCACCGGCCCGCTGGAAGGCTTGTTGAGATTTAACACGACCAGAGGCAGCGACCAGATTCACTGGAGACTTATCGCTAGATGCTCCCATGGATGGAAAACGCGTGCTATCAAATACTCCATAAAGCCCGTAGTAATCAGTTGCTAAAATGGGATCAAATTTATGATCATGACACCGAGCACACCGAAGTGTTACTCCCATCACGCCTCGGCCAAGTGTATCGAGCATGTTTTCAATCGTCAGGTATTGGTCTTTGTATCGGGTATTGCCAAAGCGACGAGAGATCGCAATGAAGCCCGTTGCAATTCGAAGTTGACGAGCATAATCGGGATCAGCCTCATGCTTTGATAGTATGTCTCCTGCCAGTTGAGCTTACAGAAATTTATCATAAGGCATGTCTGCATTCAAAGCGTCAATCACCCAGTTTCGATACAGGTACGCTCCTGGAATCGGGAAATTTCCGGTGTCTCCTTGTGTGTCTGCATAACGAGCCACGTCGAGCCAATGCCGCCCCCAATGCTGCCCATAGGCAGGAGATGCTAATAAACGATCAACCACTTTCGCGAAAGCTGGCGATTCTGATAGCGGATCGTTCACAAACTGTTCCACTTCTTGCTGAGTCGGTGGCAGACCTGTCAGGTCAAATGTTGCGCGACGAATTAACACCCGCCGGGATGCCAATTCGACTGGTTCTAACTTTTGTTCTTGCAACTTAGTGTATACGAATTGATCAATGGGAGATTCTGCCCACTGCTGATTTTCTACAATGGGAACTTGAATCGTTTGACGAGGTTGAAAGAACCAATGCGAACTTGTGGACTTTGCTGCCGCGGAGCGAATCGCATTGGTTGAGTGAGCAGTGTTTCCCTTGGGCCAAGGGGCTCCTTGTTCGATCCAATGCCGAAAATTCGCAATTGTTTTTGCACTCAGTTTATCGCCTTTTTCAGGCGGCATTCGTAATTCTTTATGAGTTTGCTGGATCACCTGAATCAACAAACTCTGCCCCGGTTTGCCAGGAACAATCGCCGGTCCGTAATCGCCGCCTTTAAGCAATGCGGCTCGCGAATTCATAGGCAACTCGCTTTCGGAACTTTCATCGCCAGTATGACAGTCGCTACATAGCTCGATCAGTACGGGACGAAATTGAGTTCAAAAAACTCAATTTCTGCTTGGCTGGGTTGCTCAGCCCGAGCAATTCCAGTTGCAAGTAACAACAGCCCAATCCCTGCTGCACAAATAAAATTACAAAATGTCGATTCTGTTTTCATACCGTTCATCTTACCAAAGATACAGGGTACCTCTGAAAATTGGTTCTCCCCCTTGGGAAGGGGGGGGGGTAAATGTTTATATAATCATACTGTCTTCAAGAATCTCTGGTAATCAATTTTTAGAGATCCCCGACATTAAATCTGCACTGACGCTACCTGTATTGTTGGAGCCTGGTGCATTCAAATGCAAGACCATCAGTGCTTACGCTTGAGGTGTTCTGGCATTTTGTATCCACCACCTTCAAGGAATGAAAGTAGTTTCATGATCTCCTTTTTGGTGAGCATGTCCAACAGACCTGTGGGCATCGGTGAAATCCGTGAGGCAAACTTTTCTTCCACATCATCTTTCAGAATTCGAGTTGTGATTTTGGGAGTCAGCAAGTTGGTCACAATTTCATATTCAGTATCGGTTTCTTTGGTAATCACGCCATTAACGACCTGCCCACTTTCTAACAGGAATTGGTAATTCTGGAACTTTTTGTTGATTTCACTCGAAGGTGCAATCATTTGCTGAAGCAGTTTGAGACCCTTGAATTGCTTGGTCACTTCGGTTAAATCAGGCCCTAAATTCACGCCATGCCCTTGCACCTGATGGCACTGATGACAGCGAGCTTTCATGAAAGCCTGCATGCCTTGCATCATTGTTTTTTCGTCAGTTTTAATTTCCACCGAAGCAAAATCCTGCATCGTCCATTGCTTGATAATCTTCGGTTTGCGATCCGCAAGCATCGCCTGAACGTCCGCTAGAGTTTCCCCAACAATTAACTCCCCCTTCATCATCACCCAATGACCAGGGAATGTGCACACATAGGGATAAATCCCGGGTTCACTCGGTGCATTAAAGCGAAAAACGTGCACTTTACTTTTGCGTGTCGAGCCAAGCAGTGGGGATGCATGCAGAATGAGAGGGCGTTTTTCTTCAGGGATAAAATCTGAATTTGCATTTTTCGGATCTTTCGCCATGTCATTGGCAGCCATGCCGACTTCTTCCAAAGCTCCCGGTTTCACAAAGACCATGTTATGAGAGGTCGCATCACCATTGGCAAAGACAATTTTAAGCGGTTGCCCAACAGTGACTCCAATTTGCTCAACAGAAAACTTCATGCGTTCATGAACACAAAACACTTTGAGTTCCTTCAGGTTCTTCTGTTGATCAAACTTTACTTGCCTGGCAGTTGGGGCCGGCTCCTGAAATTCGCTGGCTGGTTTATTTTTCTTTAACAGTTCTTCAATATTATAAGATTGATTATCTTTCCAATGCGGCCGCAACGTGTGTGAGTTCAAAGCACAAGTCACTGCGTAAGATAAATGCTCTTCCATAGGATGTTTGAACACATCCATCGCAGCTTCCAACGCTTCGGCTGTTCCAAAATAACTTGCAGCAATAACAGCTTCCATGCGAACCAATCCGCTGGGATCATTCATCGCTTTTCGCAGAAGCTTATGTGAATTCGGCAGGTGCATAAATAAATATCGCAACTGTTTTGTCGCAGCTGCCCGTGCATGATGTTCTTCGCATCCGAGTAATTCTCGAAGCAACTGAGTATTCACCTTGCCAATCAATCGGTACGTCCAAAGTCCTTCTAATTGATGATGTCGAAAGCGAATATCATCTGCACTGAGGTTATTGACCCACGTATCAAGTGCAGCTTTTACCTGTTCGGAATCAGCCTTTCTGATTTCGCGTTTGGCCCAATATCGATAACGATACTCTCCACGTTTAAGTACTTCGAGCAATTCCGGGATGGAAGCTCCATCAAACTTTGGTGGCTGCTGTAATTCATGTCCCTTGGCAGTAATTCGCCAAATGCGACCCGAATGTCTGTCTCTGCGATCATCTCGAAGCGAATACTGCATATGTCCTTTGACTGGATTGTACCAGTCGCACACATACATCGCTCCGCGTGGGCCATATCGCAAATCGACTGGAATGAAACTCAGGTTGGATGAGAAAAGGATATCGCCGACATACTCTTCTTTGTATCCAAAATCCCCTTCGATCCATTTAAGAATTTCCACTCGATTGGTTGGCTTGTATCGAACCTTAACGAAATGTCCTTGCAAATCTTTGGGGAATGAGGGGAAGTCAATAAATTCGTGACCGCAAACTCCTGAATAAGCCTGCAAACCGATTGGCTTGGAATGCTGATTAGGGTAGGGCGGATCGAGTGAATGAAACGCAGAGGCAAACACAGGATGACTCGCCATATGATGCCCCCAGTCATCAAACGTCACACCCCAGGGATTCGTACTAAAATACGTACCAAAGCTGATCAATTTATGATTGCGTGGTTGATACCGATACCAGCCGCTGTCTTGTTGACGCACAGGACCATAAGGTGTTTCGACTTGCGTATGATGAAACACTGCTTCCCGGAAAATGAGGTCGCCATCAGGGGTCCAGGTAATATCGTGCAAGGCATGATGCGAATCTTCGGTGCCGAAACCGGTCAGCACTTGCCGCCTGTAATCTGCTTTGCCGTCTCCATCGGTATCTTTAATGAATGTCAAATGAGGCATGTCAGAAACATAAACACCGCCATCACCAAATTCGAATGACAACGGGATATGTAAATTGTCAGCGAACACAGTCGATTGATCAGCTTTGCCATCGCCATCGGTATCTTCTAAAATGACCAGTTTATCGTTCGGTTCATTGCCCGGATAAACGTGGGGATAAGTTGTTGAACAAGCAACCCACAATCGCCCTCTACTGTCCCATCGCATTTGAATCGGTGCAGCAATATCAGGAAATTCTTCTTCGCCTGCAAATAAATTCACTTCAAAGCGAGGATCAATCGTAAACGATTTGTATTCATCAGCAGCACTCATCCAACGATTGGCTCCACGACTTTCTTTTGTCACAGGCAACGGCGGAAGATTAGAATCGTCTACTTTGTCAGGGACTTTTTTTCCTTGAACCAAATCCCAAATTCGTTGATCACGGTTCGATACCATGATCTCGAAGTTTTTCATCGAAGGCAAAAAGTCGAGATAGCCGTAATCCTTGTTACGTCCCCCTGTGTAATAGAACGTATTGGCTGGGCGATAACGTCTGAAATATTGATTATTCTTATCGATAATTGTTTGACGAATCGTTTCATTGACCTCAGGAGCCTGCTCCGCAAAGAGACCGGAATACATAGCCTTGGCAAAGACGTTGTACCCTTTTTCGTTCAAATGGATTCCGTTGATCGTAATGTCGTCACTTGGTGTTGCTGATGCAGATTTCGTTTCAGTGAAAAGATCGACGAAGCCCACCTTCTGCTCACCAGCCACCTCACGAATAACATCAGCGTACATCTTAATGTTGACGTTATTCAAATCGGCAGCAGCCACCCCTTCGACATTTTCATTTGCAATCGGTGAAAGCAAAACAATTCGAGGGGCAGTTTTTCCGTTGTAAGCTTTACTCTTCATCGACTTAATATATTCACGAAGCGTGCTGCGGAATTTTGATAGCCCGGGCTTGCCAGCAAAAGATTCATTGAACCCGAACGCTGCAAAAACAACGTCAATCTTTTCATAGGTTAAATGTTGATCGATATTGGCAAAGTTCGCGGGTCGGGGCTGGATGTCTGGAGTATCAGCTGACCAGCCCAAATTACGTACCACTAATTTGTGATTAGGAAAACGCTGATGAAGCAACGCTTCGAGATGACCAAAATCCTGTGATCGTTCTAACAGCGAGTTGCCGATTAATGCAATGCGATCACCCGGCAACAACTTCAACGGCAAACGGGTAACAACTGGCTGTGCAGCCTCTGGCAAAGGAGACGTTTGCTCGAAGATCCCGTATTGAGCATAAGCAGGATCGCGAAGCGGTGCCTGCTTACCAGTGGGAGTGTTCTTCGCGTCTTTGACGTTCCGTTTCATTTTTTGAGACGACTCAAACTTTTTGCTTTTTGCCTTGGCTTTAGATTGAGCAACAGCCACTTTCGCAGGCTGAGCATCGAAAAGATGTGACGCCAGAAAAAAAGTGAGCATCATCAGGAGGATCGAAGAACTCAAGCGACTAAAAAGAGACATTGTTATAACAGCCCGGTAATCAAGAGAAACATAGTGAATATACTGCAAGTCGATACAAGCCAAGGGAACCTCTATTAATTGAATTCCAGAGGTTATAAAAAACAGTTCGGTTATAAAAAACAGTTCAAAACCCCCTCTAACTCCCCCCTTCGTAAGGGGGAGAACCAATTAATAGAGGTTCCCTTAACCGCTAAAAAACATACGATGTTAAAATGGGCAAGGTGCATTGAGTCTTCAGGATTTACCAATTTTGTGGCTGCTGCCGATCCAACCGGTTGGAATGGTTGCATCGCTTGTGAATCGAATTGATCTCATGCACAGGCACAGACGATAGATCAGACAGGGTAGCAAATCTGTCCGATTATTTGGATTGTAATCGATCCAGTGGTCTTACTGATTATGCAAAAAGTTGTTGAGAGTTGTTGAGATATGACGCACGCCTAAACCCTTTCAGGTTTTTATCGTGTTTGCAAATAGACGCCTGCGGCAGATTGCCTGTCGATTTCGCGTAGAGAAATGTTCTGGCAATGCCAGGAGTGAAGGAACGGATTATGTCTGGAATAAGAAAACTGTTACTTGGCGGGGCAATTTGTTGCCTGATCATCTCATTGGTGATCCCGGTAACTTCAAGCAATGGGCTCAACTCCAATTCGGAAGTTTC
>JAESQE010000020.1 GCA_016765335.1 Planctomycetaceae bacterium | reverse complement strand
GAAAATCGACCTTCAAGCCAGTCAAGTCAAATCCGCAAAAGGAAAATCATCGTTGTTTGGTGATCAAGAATTTGATCCGCAGTGAAATCTGATCAGATTTTTTGAAAATCAGACCCACGAAATAAACAATCAACCGAAAAATGAATTGTTAGAGGTAGCCTTAAACAGAAACAGAAAAAAAAGGAACCGAATGAAGAACCGAATACCAAGCTCATAAAACCAGCACTGCGTGTTTTCTAACTTCTTGCAAGTCCAAGGCCTCGGCTTCACGCAAACGTTAATTGATTTTTGCCTAGGTGCCGCGGATCATGGTTCTTCTTCTGCGGTTTCTGCGGTAGCGGTGGGCGAAGCGGTCGCCATCTTCGGCTTCTGCGAAGAATGAACCAGAGAGCAGTTTGTAGAAGAACAGCAGCGTAAAGGCTCCACCGGTTGCTGCGATTGATCCTAAAATGGAAACCGGGGTCACGTGGGAATCTTGCCAAAAGTAGGAGAGGGTTCCGCAGCCGATGACTGCTCCGCCAATCCCCATCATCATGGTCGAAACCGCACCACCTGGATCGCGCCCAGGCATAATCGCTTTGGCTGCGAGGCCAATTAAGGTGCCGAATCCAACCCAGACAAGCATATCGTTGGCTGCTTGCTCGGCTATAAGTAACATCTGCTCTTGTGACATCCTTGTCCCCCTGATTGCGTTAAGCAAACCAGTTCCTGATAGTAATTTTAGCTAAATCCCCTTGAAAACCCCAATCTTCTTTCCACCAGAAGCTGTCCCAGATCCTGTACACTCCCGGAAAGAAGGGGCTATCTGTTAAGATCGGAAATTCAGTGGTAAAACTTTGTTGATTTCAGAATCATTTTTTATTATTGTGCATCGGTATATATTGCACAAATAGTCACAATTCAGAAAAGGGTGAACTCGATGGCCAAGGCTCGCGGACAAAATAAATCGACTGCACAGAAGAAAAATGATTCTGGAAAATTGTTGGATAATGCATTAGGACAAATCGAAAAAGCCTTTGGTGCTGGCTCGATTATGAAGCTGTCCGATACCGGCGGGGCAGCAGTTTCCGGAATTTCAACCGGTGCGTTATCGCTCGATATAGCTATGGGGGGACGTGGATTTCCGCGAGGCAGAGTTATCGAGCTGTTCGGCCCGGAATCGAGTGGTAAAACAACCTTGGCTCTGCATGCGATTGCCAGTGCTCAAAAAGCAGGGGGCGTTGCAGCTTTTATTGATGCTGAGCACGCACTCGACCCCGCCTGGGCGAAACGGCTTGGCGTGAATCTGGAAGAGCTGCTTGTCTCTCAGCCATCTTATGGAGAAGAAGGTCTGCAAATTACGGAAATGCTGATCAAGTCCAACTCTGTGGATATCATTGTGATTGATTCGGTTGCTGCACTGGTTCCTAAAAAAGAATTGGATGGAGAAATTGGTGATACGCATGTTGGTTTGCAAGCTCGAATGATGTCTCAAGCGATGAGAAAACTGACCGGAGCAATCTCAAAATCTCAAACGACGGTTATCTTTATTAATCAGATTCGTGAAAAAATCGGTGTCATGTTCGGCAGCCCCGAAACAACTCCCGGCGGTCGTGCATTAAAGTTCTACTCTTCTTGTCGAGTCGATGTCCGCAGAATTGCTACCCTGAAAGATGGCGACGAAGTGATCGGAATTCGCATGAAAGCGAAAATCGTTAAAAACAAAGTTGCTCCGCCGTTCCGTATTGCCGAATTCGACATGCTCGGCGTGTGCGGTATCAGTTTTGAGTCAGACATCATCGAATTGGCTATCGATGATCGCATTGTTGATCGTAGCGGTAGCTGGTTCAGTTACGGAAAAGTTCGCTTAGGCCAGGGCAAGGAAAAAGCTCGTCAGTTCCTGGTTGCAAATCCGGATATGACGGAAGAGATCAAGCAAAAAGTTCTTCAGGCACGTGGCCTTGCCCCAGCTGAAGAATCAAAAGAAGAAGCCGAAAACGAGACTGCATCAAAAGAGACCGCATCAAAAGAAACTGCATCAGAATAGTCTGTAGCTGTTTTAGCCGTAGGGTACGCTATATTGCGTACCACGATTTAGTTGAGAGGTTGATTTGTGGCGAACTGGTCCGCAATAGCGGACCCTACACTGATAGAATTTTTCCAGTTTCGCAAATTCACATACAGAGAGGGAGATGATTATGCGATCTGTTTTCGTATGTTCTTGTCGTTCGTTGTTTTTCTGTGGACTCTTTCTGCTGGGATGCTTGTATCAACCTCAAACGGGATTCTCGCAGTCCCCAACCGAGCAGGCTGGTCGGGCGCAGTTTGATCGTATGGATCGAAATCAGGATGGAAGGTTAACTCCTGATGAAATTCCCGTTCGCAGCAAAGGGTTATTTCGTAAAATTGATACCAATGGCGATAGTCTCATTTCGCTGGAGGAACATCTTCGATTTGTTAACTTGCGAGCCGTTCGCCAACCTCGTGGGAATCAACAACCGGATCGACGCTTACCTGAAGGGGTAGAAGTTTCTCGGGATGTCTTCTATGTGAAAGATGGTCACGCTCGCCAAACTCTGGATGTGTATGTGCCTGCTCAGACCGATGCAAAATTGCCTGTCGTGGTTTGGATTCATGGAGGGGCTTGGAGAGCAGGGGATAAACGGAATTGTCCTGCATTGTATTTGCTTAAGCACGGATACGTGGTGGCAAGCATCAATTACCGTTTGAGTCAGCACGCTGTTTTTCCTGCCCAGATTCAAGATTGCAAAGCTGCGATCCGTTTTTTGAAATCGAATGCAGATCGGTTTCAGATCGATCCTAAAAAAGTGGGCGTCTGGGGATCTTCTGCCGGCGGGCATTTGGTGGCACTACTGGGAACCTCTGGCGGAGTCGTTGAGCTGGAATTACCCGGTGCTGAAAAATCCGAGTTTGATAGCACAGTGCAAGCAGTCTGTGATTATTTTGGCCCAACCGATTTCACTCAAATGAACGAGCAAACAACTATTAAAGGGCCGATTGATCACGATGCTGTTGATTCCCCGGAATCTCAACTCATTGGCGGTGCAGTGCAGAAGAATAAAGAGAAAGCCGAAGCCGCTTCGCCGTTAAGTTACGTCTCAAAAAACGATCCCCCATTCTTGATTGTCCATGGCGACCGCGATCCGTTGGTCCCGTTACCTCAAAGCGAAATCCTGCAAAAGAAACTCAAAGCAACCGGAGTGAACTCAGAACTGATCATCATCCCAGGCGGAGGACACGGCCCCTTCAAATCCCCCGAAAGACTGGAACAAGTACAACGTTTCTTTGACAAGCACCTCAAACGGTAAGCCGCGCCACTCGGGTCGGGCCTGCCTGTTTATTCAAAAGAATTGATGTGCTTAGAATCGAAATGCAGACGGGTGGCTGGGGACAGGTTGTCGCTTTTGGACATCGATTTCTAAACTAGCTTCTCAACAACCTGCCCCCAGATCCCTTGGACTTTTCAAAGACTGGGNGCAACTCACCGATGAAACTCTTCTGGAAATCAAACTCACTGCGCNGAGTTATCCCAAGCCACCCGTCGTTTGATTATCAAAAGGGTGGTACGGTGTTCCTCAGATCAGAAACCGTAAAAAAATGATTTCTTGCTCGGGAAATCTAGTGTCCGCCATGATGTCCGCCGCCGTGGTAACCGCCACCGTAATGTCCGCCACCGTGGTGCCCGCCTCCATTATATCCGCCACCGTGGTGCCCGCCGCCATAGTATCCGCCTCCATTATATCCACCACCGTGGTGCCCGCCACCATAGTACCCGCCTCCATTATATCCTCCGCCATAGTATCCGTGGCCTCCACCGTATCCGCCGTAGCTGACTCCGATGTTCCAGCGGGGAGACCTCTGAGAATAGCCTTGATAATAAACCGGTGACCGCCTGACATGAGTTCTGTACCCATAATTGCGACCATTTCCGTGCCTGCGTCCAGCTTCCGTCTCAGTCGTTCCAACGACAGCTAAACCTAGACATGCCACAGCTGCACAGAGTAATAAATTTTTCATCGCTTCTTCTCCTATCCTAAATGTGTCTTTCAACTTATACATAACAAACCTTACACATTACATAGCGATGAATCGTCCCAGCAGGGGTCATGGGATCGGATTGTTTTTTGAATTTTTATTAAAATATCATGATGGCAGCAGACCTTGTGCAATATACGTAGTCTGGGAAAGAATCTGCTCCCATGAAATGTCCAGAGTTACGGACTGAAGTCTGTTGCAGGCTGTGGCCTGTCGGTCAATAAACAGTTGAAGTTTGCGGACTCTAGACAGTCGCTATTTTACTGTGGACTCCATTCAACATCCTGTTCACATGGGAATCGTTGTGGTACTGTATTTTAATGTATATTACTATTCATCGATTCTGAGAATACGAGATTTTAAGACAGAGTACCTCCGCTCAAAATCAACAAGTGTGGGAGCCCCTCCCACCTTGGATCAACTAGGAAAAATCATAAGGCAAGTTATCTCTAATGATAGACATCAAAACAATTGAAGTAGGAATCAAAGCTGATGCAATTGATGGTTTCAAGAGCACAAGCCCAGAAAAGGCCATCGAAGAGTTGATCTGGAATGCAATTGATGCTGAGGCCCACAACATTCAGGTCGTTTTCCATCGCTCTAATGAGATAGATCTCGTAGACCGAATCGAAGTCATCGATGATGGACACGGTATCCACTATGGGAATTGTGAAGAAGTATTTGCCAGCATAGGCGGGTCTGAAAAAAGGTTGAGAAGAAGGAGTCCAAATCTTGATCGGCCCTACCACGGTCAATATGGTAAGGGCCGATATAAGGCACTGGGAATAGGTAAATCGATCACCTGGAAAAGTAGATTTCAGAGTGCTAATGGTCAACTCCAAAGTTACGAAGTCGAAATCAGCAACGATAATCTTGAAGCTGCCTCTATATCTGTGCCTCAAGACATCTCTGGTACTTCCGGATGCACTGTGGTTATAGATAAGCTTACCGACGAAGCCAGAACCCTACAGCGTCCATCTATAATCAATAAGCTAACAGCGACGTTTGCCCCTTATATGATTGCACACCCCGACTTGCACCTCAAATATGATGGCGAACGGTTGAATTATGAGGAAATGATAAATAAGCAAGTTGAGCTGCCTGTTACTCTCTCTCTAAACTCTGAATTGCATTCAGAGGAGGATGAATTTGTTGTTAGAATTATCGTGTGGAACCACAAGCAAAGTGCATCACTTATATGGTGTGACCAAAACGGAATTTCCTACGACGAACAAAAATTGAGCATTCGAGGTGGCATGCTCCCCAAAAGTTGATCCATGTGTTATGAGAGTCTAACCGATTTGAAATATCAAAGGAGACTCGAAAATGGTGAAGAAACGAAA
>JAESQE010000019.1 GCA_016765335.1 Planctomycetaceae bacterium | reverse complement strand
CAAGGCATCACCAACCTCCTTTTTAAGGAAGTTTAGTGAATATCAAAAGTGTTACCCATGTCTCCGAACAACTGTTACCTATCTCTACGGTCTTTACAAGCACACCACCCTACATTTTCGAATCCCGCGTCGACTGCCAGATTTCATAATGGGAATGCAATCTTGCGTCCCTGGCTGTTGCTATTGTTCATCGGCAGTGTGACAGGTGTTGATTCTTTGCATCAACGGGCCAATGTTTTCCAATATTTCAGAAGTTGAATTGGTGACCGAAACTCACTTAAGCGATACATTTCCTCACTGTTGCTGCTGGTGTCAACTGCCAGATAATCAGCACAGGCGTTAAATATGTCGCGAATTGAATTCTCCGGGACGATTTGTTCTGCTTTTGTTTTCAATGTGTCTAAGAGTTGCTGATATTCTCAAACTCTTGTGGAAACTGTTTGAGATTCAACGGTTTTCTGCATACCGTGAACTGGAATGATAATTAATACACGCTGTTGATGCAGCGTTTTATTGATCAGAGATCTGTTAAATAGACTGAGCAATGAACTATGTACTCACCTCAAGATTTGTCGCCTCAAACTGCGGAGAATCTCCAGCAGCGTATTCAGGCACTTGCAAGTTTAATGTCGCAAGTTGCTGAATCATTACATCAGGGAGAGCCGGTAGAACTTCAGCATCTAGCGAATGAAATCGAATCGGTCCAGGCAACAGTTCAAAATTTATCCAAGCAACTTGAAGAGCATCCCTTATTGGCGGATTCGGAGCGGGAAGCCACTTGCTTGAACGATATTATTGAGTCTTGCAAGCTGATCAACACTCGTCAACGAGCGATTGATCAGCTCAAACGATTGCAGTTAGTGAAGTCATTCGATGCTGCTGATCAGGAATCGTTTGAGCAACTTCAAAGTCAATTAGAAATGATTTTTCACAGGTTGACAACTGGAACTCTCGAACAAAGACAACAGGCAATGCAGAATGTTTTGGGTGAAGATGCTGCGGTCCAGATGTTGTATGAGCTGATTGACCGGCCTGAAGATTTATCGGATGAACGTTGGGCTAAAGCTCAGGCAATGATTACAGATACTTTTGGTCGAAGCGTAGCGATAGCGGTCATACGTGGTCGTGCTCGTTGATCAACAGAGTGAATATTCTTTTGTTTGTACGTCCTCGTATTTTCGCGGGACAATTATCTTAGGGGGATATATTTATGGATAGTTTGCAATACAAGACGTTGGTGTCTTACCTGCCTGGGATGGCTTCGGTGGTGAATTCTTTCAATTCGGAACAGGTTCAGATCGCTGTATTTGATCGACTGATCACTGCACTGGAGAAGAAAAGCGAGACCGTTGCCGTTGCCTCTGGAGGCCGAAGCAGTGGAGAAGCGAAGGCAGATACAGTTCCTGAAGCCTCTTCTGGTGAGCTGGAACACGATCTTGTCGAAGGCGAAAGCATTCATGCAATCATTGATGCCGACAATTAATCGGCTCATTATGTTAGTACTTTAGTATGACCTCGTAAAAGAGTTAGTCGATAAATTTTGCATGTAACCTGTTGGAGCAGGATGGAATGACCTCTGAATTAATATCAGAATTTGATCAAGTGCAACTCAGTGCGCATTTGCTGGCGAACCAGCTGGTGGACGCTGCATCGATGATCAATGCGCAGGGCCAGTTTCCGCCAACGGATTTAGCAGACAACGTTAACACGCATCTCGAACAGGAAAAACAATTTCGACTCCAGCTTGAGCAAGCTGCTCAGCGATCCCACCTGGAGCTGTCTGACGATCTTCTTCAGGTTCCGTTTGCACAATTGAAGACAATATTGGATGCGACGGTTACTTTGAAGCAGGCAAAATTGCATCTTGAGGATTTACGGAATCAGCTCGATGAATCAGCTTGTGATCNACAAGCCAAGCGAGCATTGTACGCAGACCTGACAGCATTCGAAAACCTGATCCATCAATCAAAGCTGCCTCTGTCAGATGAAACGATTCTGTTTTCCGAGAAAAAAGACAAGCTGACATCAAAAGTTGAACAGCTTCTTCAGGCTCCGGTTATTGAAATCCCGCCAGCAGTCATCGAACCTCCTGCAAAGCTCGAAACTCCGTCTGCCGAGCCGGACTTAAAACAATCAAGTCCGATCATTGATCGCCCTGCTGAATCCGATTCAGCGACTGCGGATCAGACTGTTGCGGAAGATTTGATCTTTGATGATATCAAATCAAATTCAGCAGCTAAGCAGATTATTACTGCAACAGAAATTCAAGCTCAACTCGAAGCCGAAGCACAAACTGGTTCAACACCTGCCAAGGAAAAAGTTGCCGACCAACATGTCTCACCTGATTCTGTATTTGATGAATTCGGGCCGCCTGGACAGGAAATTAAAGAATCTTTGACGGAGCAAGTTCGAAAAGAGTTGCTGCGAACAGGTCTAAAAACTGATACCTCACACAGCCCGAGTTCAATTCCAGTCTTACCAGATACCCAGTCGCCTTTAGTTGTCCCCGGTGCAGATTATTCGCAAGTTCAAGAGTATGCGAAACTCGCTGCGGATTCTCAGAATCGATTTGATCGGGTTTCGTACCTGGCACGTCTAACCTGGGAGTTGATTTCACTTGGACAATACGCTTGGGCGTATCAGGTTTCCCGGTGTTTGCATTTTAAGGTGGATGACGATTTAACGATTCCTGCACCACCTGCCTGGTTGATTTCGCTGTTATCGATGGGCGACCATGTGCGGCTTTCTTCTGGGCGGATTTCACGTGAATTCAATGCGATTGCAGCGAAGTACCATGATGAAGCCATTCATATTGCCCGCTCGCCAAATTCTCCCGAAGCGTTGCTGCTTCGGGCGGCGATTATGCGAGGGACCGTGACGACCGCTTCAAATTTGACTGCTGACCTATTGCGGTCGTATTCCATCGAGCCGAGTCAAACTCAAGTTTACAACTACTGCACACGGATTGCTTCTTTTGCCAGCAGGGCTTCTGGTCTGAAGCTGGATCAGTATTTTTATCGTCCCGGCNCGGCATTGGTTAAAGCAGATGCCCGAATGATTCGTGCACAGGTGATTGACTGGCAAGATCGCGTATTGGAGAAGATTCTTCCCTATCGCGTGACTACTCCGCTGTTTGCTCGCGCTCACTGGACAGCAAAAACAACGCAATCACTCAAATATCCCGATCTCATCAGCCAGTGGCGGGCAAGGCAAACTCTCCAGGCTCAAATGATTCGTTTGTTGCAGCCGATCGTTGAAAACCAATTGACTCACGGGGCTGCCATTGAATTGGAACTTCGCCGACTCTCCGATTCGGTACTACTGACTGAAACAGGAACACTGGCGATTCTTGACGTCACTGATACCGTCGAGATTCCTGGAAGAGAAGTTTATCACTATGTACAAGAAGCGATTGAATTTGCTTCTCGCTGGCTTGTGTTATCCGCTTCTTATCCAGACATGGAATCGATTCTGGTTCCTCAGGAAGTCAACGAACTGCGTGATGAAATTGATCGCAGGCAAAATGCAGTCTTTCTCGAATTGAAACAGTTGGAAAAGAATCATGCCTCGCAGGCTCATCGGGCAGCATTAACCGCTTGCCGAAGAAGCATGGACCGCATCCACCAGTTGTTTCATCCCACACGAGAACCACAAATTGCGGAGCGGGATCATCTTTGTCTGCTTAATGCAGAACTCCTGAAAATCCCTGGAGTCACGGTCGACGAAGACTGGAAATGTAACATTTCTCCATCCACACTTGAAACACAAATTCTTTCTGCGTTAAGCCAGGGCGAAATTACCTGGGAACAGGCATTTAGTCAACAACTTCAAACAGGATGTTACCGATCTGCTCATCAATTGTTAAAACTGGACCTCTGGTCTGATGAGCAGAAAACTGAACTCAACCAACAGCTCGAATCCAGGCGAAAACAAAGTTCAGGATTTTTACATGACCTGGCAAACCAGATTCGAACAAAAATCGAAGAATCGCAGCAGTTGGATATTCTTAGTTCCAGCGAAGCCGAAAAACTGACGACTCAGATTTCTTCGATTGAACAGCGAATTCCTACTGAGTATCGATTGGATTTGCTGCGTTCGAATTTGAATCAACTTTGGCAACATCTGGAGACAAAGAAAGAATTGGAACTCAGAAAGATGCAGGAAAGAATGTCGCGTCTTTCCGGTGATCAGCCAATACCTGACAGATCCTCAAGCAGCAACAGCGAACAAAATGCAACCGCCTCGATCCCAAACGGAGTCTGACGACGAAGACTCCGAGGACTGGGCAATCGATGTATGATATCCTGATTGTTTCGGATCAGATGGTTGCATCAATTCCGGCAGAAACCTCTTTATCTCGGTCTAACAAATTCAAAGAAACCTTGTTTTCATCGCATTAATGTTCAAAATATATTTAACCGTTCGCTTAACTAAGTAGTGGGAACGGTATTCTGCATTTCGCTCAATAACGAGTACGTAACTTATGAATCGAGACAATCAAAATTCGAATTCCTTTCCAACGCCCAGTTTCGAGGCGATTGAGGAAGGACAGCGTAGGCTGACACAAGGGGATCTCGTGGGGGCCCGTGCATTGTTTCGCACAATCCTGGAACAGGTGCAGCGAGACAGTTCGCAAGATTGCCTGCTTCGGATCGATGCTCTGAATGGTTTGATTGTACGGGCTGCATTAAAAAAGAAACCAAGTTCCATTGAACGAGCCTGCCAAAATCTGAAGTCAGAAATTGAGTTGCTACAACAGATCCCAACAGAGCTATCCGAAGCAATTGCAAGTCGAATCAATGCAGCGACAGAAACACTGGGAGGGATTCGCTGTTGGCTTGCTGTCAAAAAACTGAGCCGACTTGTTTTTCAAGTGGTCACAGACGAAACACCAAACTGCCTGTCACAGCGACTTCGTGCATTGAATAATCTGGGATCTGCACTGGTTGCCCTGAGGCGGTTCGATGATGCTGCACATATTTGGAAATGTGCAATCAGCGATCATGGAGAAAAAGGAATAGAAGATTGCCCTGCTCCTTTGTCTACAATTCATAATAATTTGGCAGAACTTTTCCGTTTGGAAGATCTGTTCTCGCTGGCCCAGACGCACCATGCCCAAGCATTGGAATTGCGTCTGAACTGCTTCGATGAACAACATGTGCTGGTTCGTCAATCGCGGTATAACCTTGCTCAAGTGCAAGCAGAATCTTATGATTTTGTTGCAGCGATCCAGCAAGTCGAAGCGTATCTGGATTCCTTTGTCAGCCCAGACCAGCGTCAGTCTCCCGAATATCTTCGTGCCCAGGGATTCCAGGCGAAATTGTTGATGGAGACAGGCCAGTATCTCAGTGCTGAGAAATTGGTGAATCAGTTAGCACGGTCGTTGCCCGAAGCGGGCTTGGGAGGCGGTCGGCTCGAAGTGGACGTACACCTCACTCGACTCGAATTAGCAATCCGGATCAATAAACCAAACATTATTCAAAGTGTATCATCCCGCCTGGGGCAAGTTTTGGAACAAGCCCAGTTGCTTGATACCGTCTACGAAGGCCGCTTGTACTTGCTACTGGGAATTATTGCTCGCAAAAAAGGAACCGAAACCGAGTTAAAGAAATCTGTAGAGTATTTGCAACAAGCAGCGAAATTGTTTCGTGCACGTCTCTCGCAAAATCACTCGATGATTGCTCGGGTTATGTTTCAGCTGGCAGAAACATTTTCCTATTCAAGACGTCAGTCACGTGGCAACCAAACAGCAAGTACTGCTTTGGCAATTCTGGAACAGACCTTTGGTGAGCAAAGTATTCCACACTTTGCCGGGCTTCTTGAACTCTCCAAAATTATTCTGTTGCAAGGACACTACAAAACTTCGCGGANAATATTGAGACTGGCAACATCAAATTACAAACAANATCCAACTGCTTGTGCTGTGTTTGTGCTGTGTTATTACGAACAACTTCGAATAACCTACGTGGGACTGAACAAACCAAAGGTCGCTGCTTATTACGCTCGCCAGGCTTGGAAAACGGTTTCCAACTTAATGGAAGTTCCTGCTGCCCAGAAAACTGAAATTGTCGANCAAGCTTTGACGCTTTCTCTTCAAGCTGGTCATTCACGCATTGCGGTTGGCTTACAACAACGAAAAATTGAGCTACTCAGCGAAGAATTCCATTTTGCTCACCCAAGCGTAACCGAAGCAACCGAACAACTCGGGCGACTGTATGCAAAGCTTGGCGAATCTGATCATGCAGCTGATCAACTTTCCAAAGTGCTGACGGTTCGATGCTCCGAACTGGGAGAAGATTCCGCATTGGCAACCGAACTGATGGAGCTCACTGCAAAAATGCATCGAGAATGTGGACAAACCAAAGATGCAGAGGAAATTGAAGCACAACTTCAACGACTAGATCAAAAGTCCTCCCACGTCCTCAGCGACCTGTTCTAAGAACATCTGTCGCATTACGGGTAGCTCATACGATCCCGTTCAGGGTCGTGTGAGTTGCGTAGCAACCCGAGGAATTGATATTTATATTCAAATGGTGTGCCTCTTTCTGGCTTGCCCAGCATCGCGAATGATGGCTGTGATTCTTATCAAGCAGAGGCAACTTTTAACGTTCTGTTCTGTCATTAATGCGAACAATCTGTTGCCGCGACCACACTGCTGGACAAGCCAGGCAGTGCCACCCAACGCTGGTAACGAATTATTTGCTTGAAAACAGGGCTTGATGTGGTCTGCGAAATGTTGCTTCGCGATTGATTCGATCAAGGGGTACCTGGGCGACAATCGATTGCTGATACGCATTTGCGATTTGTTCGCGCGTTGCCTGTTCCCTAAGTCCTTGCCAGTACACGGACGGTGACGCAGCGCAGGTTTTAATTGAGTTTGGTATTAGAAAATGTCAGCTAGTTTTTGATCGAGGACTTTGTTGCCGTTTTTTATTACTGCTTCGATACAAATTGCCTGGCAGGTTATCTCTGGAGGAAGTTTGTCTGTCAGCTTGACGATGTCTTTATGAGTTGTCAGCAGTTGAGTTGTTCCTGCTTGCCGGGCGCTATCACAAAGTTGATTCACTTCACTTTGTGTGTAGTGATGATGGTCGGGGAATACGAAGAAGTTTTGATTGGGCGTCACTTCGTAATTCAAACCTTCGAGTAACCGCGAAAACCCAATCGGATTTCCGATGCCACAAAACATCAGCGGCTTCTTGGGCTGATTGGCAATCGGTGATTGATTCCCGTGCTGATCGATCAGGCCAGTTGGCTCAAAAGCAATTTCGACAACAGGTGTGTTGTTGCTGTATCGGGTGAGCTGATTTTGTATTTGCAGAATATCTTCAGCTGAAACTTGTTCGGTGCGTGTGATGACCAGCAAGTCTGCTCGTGCTAACGAACTGAGTGGTTCACGAAGCAATCCGCGAGGCAGCAGATGACCGTAACCGAAGGGGTTCACCGCGTCTATCAAAACGATGTCGAGATCCCGATGCAATCGACGATGTTGAAATCCATCATCGAGAATGACGCAATCACAAGCATGCTCGGTAACCAGTTGGCGGGCAGCCTCAACGCGATTTCGATTTTGCAGATGCGGAGTCCCTGGACAGGATTGGTCGAGAACCAGCTTTTCGTCATTTCCTGTTGCGTTGTTTTCTGTCAGAGCCGAGCTGTGGTTATCGAGTGATTTGTAGCCCCGACTAGCAATGCCCGGCTGCTTGCCCTGGGCTTGAAGCGATTTTACGATGAATGCTGCAAAGGGTGTTTTTCCGGTGCCGCCCGTGGTGATGTTTCCGATACTGATAACCGGCACATTGGTACGATGAGCAGGGCTGAGTTTCAGGTCGTAGCGCAGGCGATTCAAAATGGAGCCACCTGCGTAAATGGGAGCTGCGCAGCTCAAAAGCAAACGGAGCAATACGGCTTTCGCATCACGACGCTGACCGGAAAAAACAGCTTCAATCTGTGCAGGATTCAAGGGAATACCGTCACTATCAAATCTTCAAAACAGGTTGAAATCGACTTCATTATTCCGCAGCTGCGTTCGGTTGCAGAATCACTTTCATCAGGCCTGGTTCTGCGTTGTAAAGTCTTTCAAATAAAGCAGGGCCTTGTTCAAGCGGTGCTTTGAGTGAAATCAGAGGCTCGACAAGAATGTCGCCACGGTCCATTAATTCAATACACTGTGGATATTCCCCCCGGCTGGCACACGAACCGTTGAGTGTTAATTCACGAGTGACAACGCTTTGCAAAGGTAATTCTATTTCGGGGGCTAAGTTGCCAACCAATGTAAT
>JAESQE010000018.1 GCA_016765335.1 Planctomycetaceae bacterium | reverse complement strand
TGTGTCCCATTTGAATTAATAGAAGTTCCCATTATTGAAATCAGAAATCATCTTTCCGTTCCGGGAAGAAATAAAAATACAATCAAGCGCAAACAGGTATTGGAGATATTTCTTTGGATCCTTATTCATTATGTCCTTGCGAAAGCGGGAAAAAACTGAAATTCTGTTGTACTGACATCGCAGTTGATATGGTCAAGGCTTTGCAGCTGCATGAAGGTGGTCAGTCGCGAGCCGCCCGAAAAATTTTAGAAAAGTTGCATCAACAACAACCAGCTCGCGCCTGGGTTGCTACTTCATACGCTGGTGTCTTGCTTTCAATCAGCGAGCCGGTCACTGCTCGTGAAGTATTACAGCCGTTACTCAAGGAAACTTCCGATCATCCATTGGGAAGAATTCTTGATGCGACCTGTGCGTTAGATATCGATGGTTATGATGTCGCACGCGGCACCATTCACCGGGCCTTTACCAAGGGGGTCAAATTTCATCCCGAAATGGTTGGCTCGTTGGCAGCTGGTGTTTCCAACATTTTGCTTGAAGAAGGCCGGTACCTGGCCAGCAGGCAACACATGGCGTTGGCGATGCGATTTGTTCGCGCAGAAGATCGTGAACCAGTCATCATGCGACTGCTCGAATTCGATAGCGACAAGTCTATCCCGTATCCTCTACGTAGTGTGCACAATCTGAAACCATTGGATGATCTGCTCGACGAAAAAGAACAGGCCGTCTTCAAAAAGTCTTTGGGACTTTCTTCGTTGGGGTGCTGGAGCGAAGCCGCTGTTGTCGCGAGTTCTTTAACACAGAATCACCCGGAATCAGCTGAATTATGGCTCAATATTGCATTGTTTCATGCATGGGATGGAAACGAATCCGCATCNGCCCAGGCGTTTCATCAGGCAAGTGGTTTCGCTTCAGATCGTGAATTTGCAATCTCTTGCGAGACATTAGGCCAATTGCTTGATCATGAATCGAATTTAAGCAGCCAGAAAATCCAGTATTATAGAACGACATCAGCTTCTCAATTGCTGACCCTCCTGGACGATGATCCGCAGTATATCCGTCAAGAAGAAGACTCTCCTGAGCAGCAAGCTGAAAATGTGACACTGGCACAGTATCAGATTCTTGATCGAGATCCTTTACAAGAAGCGGTCAAAACGCCTGTCAAATTTGATGATATTCCTCAAGTTATTGGCGGCTTTGTTTGCCTTGCGACCGCAGATTCAAAGGAAATCTGTCGACTCAGTGCAATGACAGAATTATTCGATGAGGTGAAAACGCGTTTAGAATCAGCTGCTGGCGACTTGCTCGAAATTGTTGAGATCCTCTCCGAAGATGATAAAAACCAAACGGTGCCCCAAGGCTTTGAATCCAGCTGGAGCGAGTATCAGAAACTGGACGTAGTCTTCTATTTCGATGAGAAGACTTACGGCATTCCACTATCGACTTTAGAACAGGAAAAATGGAATCACTTCTCCCAGGTACTTTGGCCCAATACGTCATTTAGTGCACTGAACGGGAAAACCCCACTGGAAGCTGCTGAAGATTCGCAGTTGGCAATTCAGCTGGCAGCAACAGTCAATATTTTTGACGTTTTTGCAGATCAATTCAATCATCAACTCGACACCGCTGCCATCAAAAATCTCATTGGTGTTGAACCATCCGAGCCTTATGTAATCGAAGATGATTCTCAACTCGACAGCTGCGAATTCCTGAAGATGTTACGAATCCCCGTTGAANAACTGGACGATGAGCAATTGAAGCAGTTGCTCAATCGCACACAACTGATTCAACACTCCCGATTCACTGAGCAAGTACTGCATGTTGTTTTGCAGCGGGAAAACATTATTGAAGACAAAAGAATGGCTCAGGTTTTACATGCTTATATTGACCTGGCTCGGGATAATTTCAATCTCGACAAAGCAATCGAACGAATTCAGATTGCCAGGCAGTGGGCGGAAAAATCAGGCCAAAGTTTTGAAGAGACATTGCAGTGGGAAATACGAGAGCTGCAATTTCGGGTCACCAATCCCGATGATCCCGGCCTCAATGAATTCCTTGAAAATCTGCACAGCCAATATCTAAGAAAACTACCTGATCTGGAAAACGTGATTAACGGCCTGCTGGCAATGCATGACATTGTTCCTCCCTGGGCAAAAGGAAACATTATTACCGCCGGAGCAGAATCACAAGCAGATTCAGGAGGGAAACTCTGGTTGCCGGGGCAAAAATGATACCCACTCAATTTTCCGAACCTGCTCAAGCCATGCAATTCGCCATAGCATTGGCAAAACAAGGGCAAGGGTTTGTTGAACCAAACCCGATGGTCGGAGCCGTCATCGTCGATGATGACTTACGAGTTATTGCACACGGCTATCATGAATTGTATGGTGGCCCACATGCAGAAGCCAACGCGATTCAAGCAGCTGGTTTACACGACAATACTGGCCTGCAAGAGAAGACAGGTTTACAAGACAACGCCGTGACGCTTAATAACGCAACGTTATTTGTCACATTAGAACCTTGTGCTCATCAAGGGAAAACACCGCCTTGTGCCCAGGCGGTCATTGCAGCTGGAATTCGCAAGGTTTACATCGGCTGCGCAGACCCTGCTGTGCATACCAGTGGCAAGGGAATCGAACTGCTCAGGCAAGCTGGCCTTGAAGTTAAAATCGGGCTTCTACAAACTGAAGCTCAGAATCTGATTCGACCATTTACGAAATTGATGACCACTGGATTGCCTTACGTGCATGCCAAATGGGCAATGACACTCGATGGTCGCATCGCAAGTCATACGGGATCTTCGAAGTGGATTTCGAACGAGCAGTCTCGCCATATTGTTCATCAAATCAGGGGCCGCATGGATGGCATCCTCGTAGGAGCAGGCACTGTCAGAGCAGACGATCCACTCTTAACAACTCGTCCCGCTGGTGCTCGTATTGCAACTCGCATTGTACTCGATTCAAAGGCTTTGTTATCACTCGATTCAAAACTTGTGCAGTCTATCTCACAGGCTCCGTTGATTGTTGCTTGCAGTACAAACGCGACTGAAGATCGGTGCCATCAATTATCGCAAGCCGGCGTCGAAGTTATTCGGTGTCCTCAAGATCGGCAAAATCGACCTTCAATTAATCACCTGCTTTGCAAATTGGGAAAACGCAAAATGACGAACCTGCTTGTGGAAGGCGGAGCCGAAACGCTGGGGACATTTTTTGATAACAGTCTCGTCGACGAAGTGCACGTTTTTGTTGCTCCTCGAATTATTGGTGGCCAGAATTCACCTGGCCCAGTTGCAGGACTAGGCATTGCCGAAATGAGCCAAGCGTTTAGCTTTCAGGATATGACAACATCATCCATTGCAGGCGATCTCTATTTTAATGGGCGATTAAATACGCAACCGGATGAATAAAAGCGACACGCCGTTGACGAAATATTGCTCATAAACAGAGAAGAATGCACCTGAAAAAGAACATACGCCCCTTAATTAAAATCTAATCCATCCATTTCATTCCAGCTGATTCCGAACAACAAATCACATTCACCCTCTCTTTTGGCTCATTTCACGGGNACAATGCCTTGATTGCACGGTTTCTAGTCGTATTTTCCTGCAATAATAGATATGCTGCCAGTCTCACAGCATCCCAAGTCAGCTCAGATGCAAGTTTCATTGATATTGGTCTGTAAACTCTCTGCCAATGAACCTTCCATTGGCTATAATACCTTGCTTGTGGTCAACGATTCGGCCTGAAGACACTTTGCCTGAACTCGAAACCAGTTTCTGCATATCACAGGGTCCCAGAGTTGCGTCTTCCTCAAGATATTTGCGCAAACCAATGCTTGTTTTGTGCTGACTCGAATCAAAACACGACGTAAAAAATCCTGACACCCAAACGAAGTGTCTGTTTGACAGAATAGAGAAATTGAATGAGTACTGCAGGGTCTAAATCTCTGAAAGCTGGACGTATCGACCGCGAATTTATTCGTAACTTTTCGATCATTGCTCATATCGATCACGGGAAAAGTACGCTGGCTGATCAGCTGCTACTCAAAACCGGCGCAATCACACAACGCGAATTCAAAGATCAGATTCTAGACGATCTCGATATTGAACGAGAACGTGGTATCACCGTCAAAGCTCGGGCGGTTGCGATTCGACACGAACACAAGGGGCAAATCTACGAGTTGAATTTGATCGATACCCCCGGGCACGTCGATTTTCATTACGAAGTTTCCCGTTCGCTGGCTGCATGCGAAGGGGCACTACTTCTCGTCGATGCGTTTCAGGGCGTCCAGGCTCAAACCGTTGCCAATGCGTATGCTGCCATTAACGTTGATCTGGAAATCATCCCCGTGATCAATAAAATTGACCTGCCGATCACACGCATTGATGAAGTCCTTGACGAAATCGAAACGGTTATTGGTCTCGATTCTTCAAATGCATTAAAAATCAGTGCCAAAGCAGGCACTGGAATTGATGACGTCTTTGATGCGATTATCGAACGTATTCCTCACCCGACTGGAAAAATAGACAACCCGCTGCAAGCACTCATTTTTGATTGCAAGTACGACAGTTACCGCGGCGTGATTATTTACATTCGAATTGTTGAAGGCGAAATCAAAAAGGGTGATAAAGTCCGCTTCATGCGAACCGGTGGCGTCCACGATGTCCTTGAAGTCGGTCAGTTTCTTCCCAATATGGTCAATGGAACATCCCTGGGACCGGGCCAAGTCGGTTACATCGTGACTGGTGCCAAAGAGCTGGAAGATATTAAAGTGGGAGACACTGTCACCCTGGCCGGAAACCCTGCTTCTGAGCCGTTGCCTGGTTACCAGGAACCTCAGCAAATGGTTTTTTGTGGGATGTATCCGATTGATGCAACCGACTTCGAAAAACTCCGCTACGAATTACAACGCATGGGTTTGAACGACGCCAGTTTCTCCTTCCAGCCTGAAACCAGTGACGCACTCGGATTTGGATTTCGGTGTGGCTTCCTGGGAATGTTGCACATGGAAATCATCCAGCAACGCCTCGAACAGGAATCAAATCTCAGCCTGATTCAAACTGCTCCCAACGTCACCTACGAACTTCTTCTGCGTGGCGGTGAGGTCAAGATTCTTGATAACCCTCAGGATGTTCCAGATACGGGAAGCATCGTCGAATTCCGTGAGCCAATCGCCAAGGTTAACTTTATCGTGCCTACTGAAAACATTGGCGTTGTGATGCAAATGTGTGAAGACCGCCGAGGTACCTACGTCAACACAGAGTTTCTTGGACCAGGGCGAACGCAAGTCATTTACGAACTTCCGCTGGCTGAAATCATTTACGATATGCACGATCGTTTGAAATCGGCCACCCGCGGATACGGGACAATGGATTACGATATTATTGGGTATCGTCCCGCAAATCTGGTGAAGATGGACATCCTCGTCAAAGCGGTCCAAGTCGATGCGTTGGCTTCGATTGTGCATCGCGATGTCGCAGAAAAACGTGGACGCTCTCTCGTCAAACGCCTCAAAGAAGAGATCTCGAAGCATCAGTTCGAAATCCCGATTCAAGCTGCCCTGGGCGGACGAATCGTTGCTCGGGAAACGATTTCTGCGTTACGTAAAAACGTAACAGCCAAATGTTATGGCGGAGATATCACACGAAAACGAAAACTGTGGGCCAAGCAAAAAGAGGGAAAGAAGCGTCTGAAACAATTCGGACAAGTCGAAATCCCGCAATCAGCCTTCCTGTCAGTGCTCGATGCAAACAAGGATTAACTTCACCGCCAAATAAAAAAATGGACTTCCACATGTCGTGAATCAATCCGGCTGAAGTAGTATGAACATCATGAATCGAAACTGGAGCTTCGGCAAACGAGAATATCAATTAGGCGAGTTCCCGTTGATCATGGGAATTGTCAACATCACCCCGGACAGCTTCTCCGATGGCGGTGAATATTTCGATTCNCAAAAACCAGATCCTCAGCACACNGTCGANCAAGCATTAAAGCTAGCCCAGCAAGGTGCAGACATCCTTGATCTCGGTGGAGAATCGACTCGCCCGGGAGCTGAACCTGTTTCATTGGAAACGGAACTTAACCGCGTCGTTCCTGTTGTCCAGCAACTTGCGAAGCAAACGGAAGTCCCAATTTCCGTTGATACCACCAAAGCGGAAGTCGCCCGTCAATGTTTACAGGCAGGTGCAGAAATCATTAACGACATTTCCGGGTTAACCTTTGATCCTCAAATGCCAGCAGTCTGTCAGCAATTTAATGCAGGCGTGGTTTGCATGCATATCAAAGGGACGCCGCGAACGATGCAGCAAAACCCAACTTACGACAACTGCATTTCTGAAATTAGTGATTGGCTCCAGGAACGACTCGATACTCTTCAGCAGGCAGGCATTCCCAGCCAGCGTATTGTGCTTGATCCTGGCATTGGTTTCGGGAAAACAGCAGAGCACAACCTGACGATACTCTCATCAATCAAACAGCTACAAAGCTTAGGACGACCAGTACTGATTGGTCATTCACGCAAACGATTCTTAGGATCGTTATTAGGACCAGACCATGACGAACGCCTGGCAGGAACAATCGGCGTTTCTATCGCATTAGCCGAGCAGCACGTTGATATCCTNCGAGTCCACGATGTTGCAGCTGTCAGCGATGCCCTTATTAGCTGGAAGGCTGTTCGTGAATTCCAATCGTAAAGACAAAAGACAAACCGAGATTTTAGGGCTTCGGTTGTGAACACTTCCTGTCATGGAGTATGTTTGTTTTTCATTTAACACAATCTGAATCAAAGGGAGCACAGACATTCCTGTCTGCGTTGCTTCATCGCACTTTTAAAACACTTACAAGCAAGAGCATAAACAATGGCTAAAATTCGTTGGGGCATTTTAAGCACAGCTAAAATTGGTACGGTCCAGGTTATTCCAGCGATGCAAAAAGCGAGCAACTGCGAAATTGTCGCCATTGCATCACGAAATGCAGACACAGCCGCCCAGGCTGCAAGCGAACGGGGTATCGCACAAAGTTTTGGCAGCTACGATGAATTGTTGGCTTGTCCCGATATCGATGCCATTTACAATCCGCTGCCCAACCACATGCACGTCGACTGGTCGATCAAAGCCCTGGAAGCCGGCAAGCATGTTCTGTGCGAGAAGCCTTTGGGCCTTGATACAGCTGACGCCAACAGACTCGTCGAAGCAGCTAAAAAATATCCCGAGTTGAAAGTCATGGAAGCTTTCATGTATCGCCATCATCCACAATGGCAAAAAGCAAAAGAAATTGTCAACAGTGGCGTATTGGGAAGACTTTGCACGATCAACTGTGTCTTTTCCTACTTCAATCGCGATGAAAACGACATTCGAAATCAGCCTCAATTAGGTGGGGGCGTATTAATGGATATCGGTTGCTATCCGATTTCTCTGTCTCGGTTTCTTTTCGGAAAAGAACCAGAACGAGTCATCGGATCTGTTGAGTTCGATCCCGATTTCAAAACGGATCGATTTGCCTCTGCGATTATGGATTTTGGTAACGGAACCTCAACCTTCTCATGCTCGACCCAAATGGTGCCTTACCAAAGAGTCAACATTCTCGGAACCAAGGGACGCTTTGAAATTGAAATCCCGTTTAATGCACCAATTGATCGGCCTTGCAAGGCGTGGTTGCAAATCGATGATCAAATTGAATCGATGGAATTCCCAACTTGCAGCCAATATACAATCCAAGGAGAACTGTTTTCTCAGGCAATTCTGGACAATACCGCTGTCCCGACACCACTTTCCGATGCAATCAATAACATGAAAACAATCGAATCGATCCTGAAGAGTGTACAGAAAAACGGCTGGATCGAGCTGAATTAAGCTTCTCCACAGTTCCATGAGAGTTNAGAATAACGGGTAGTAGTCTAACCAACGTTAGAAGGTCAGACATTTAGGCAATGGATTTTGAAGCCCGATTGGGCACAAATATAAATGGATAAATTTTATTATACCACAGAGACGCAGAGGACACCGAGTCATAAAACAGCAGTTAATCAATCAATATAACTCAAGAGATTTACGGTTTCGCATTGTAGTGAAATAAGAATTACCTGAAATTTCTCTGTGATCTCTGCGTCTCCGTGGTTAATTTTATTTCTTCCTGTTTGATACCGACTACGCTGGGCAATACACCAGGAAATCAAATGCAAAAATTGTCAAGCTGTCTGTCATTTAACGGTAGATGTAACACTAAGAGAGGGCGTGTATCAAAAACAGACACATCGAAAAAACCAAACACTCGCAGTGTCGCGTTTTGATACACCTTTCGATACTTCGATTAAACGTCTAACTTTTATTATGTTTTAACTTCATTTACAGAAACATGTTAGGGGTATCTACTGAATTTCAACTCAACATTGGCATGAAAGGTGCGTTGTAGTTAATTCACCTCGAAGTAGGAGCTGGCCCGCATTTACTTCGATGGTAGATACGAGGCGTGATTGGCAGTGTAGCTAATCACGCCTTTCTTTTTTCATCACATTGCCCGTGGCCTTGTACCGCTAAGAGATTAGGAAACATCCCACTCGCAAACAAATACACGAATGCGTATTACGATTTCCCTTGTGTCAGTTTTTCGTATCGTTTTTTCAAGTCTTTGGTGATTGGGCCTGGGGTGCCGTTTCCAATGGGTCGTCCATCCAGGCTAATCGCAGCAATCACTTCAGCAGCTGAGCCTGTCAGGAAACATTCATCAGAAACATACAAATCGTGTCTGGTTAAAGTCACTTCTTCTACAGTTAATCCTGCTTGTCTTGCCAACGAGATGACTGCATTGCGAGTGATGCCTTCAAGAATTCCGGAGTCAGTCGAAGGCGTTTTCAGAATGCCATTTTTGACGATGAAGATATTGTCTCCCGTGCATTCTGCAACTTCCCCTTTGTGGTTCATCATCAACGCTTCGAGGCAATCGGCATCGGTCCCCTCTATTTTGGCCAGGATGTTGTTCAAATAATTCAGCGATTTAATTTGTGGACTCAACGCCTGCGGGTGATTGCGAATCGTGCTGGCCGTAATTAGCTTCAGGCCTTTTTCGTACAATTCCTGCGGATAAAGGCTGATGGTATCAGCAATAATAATCGTTTGCGGATTACTGGTCTGTTGAATATCCAGCCCCAACGAACCAGCTCCTCGGGTAATGACCAGGCGAATGTAGCCGTCTGTTAGTTGATTGGCTGCAACGGTCTGTTCAACCGCAGCTGTCATTTCTTCTGGAGAATTCGGGATGTCCAAGCGAATTGCTCGTGCGCTTTCATACAGGCGGGTGATGTGCTGGTCGAGCAAAAAGACCTTACCGCCGTACACGCGAATCCCTTCGAATACTCCATCCCCATAAAGTAATCCATGATCAAAAACAGAAACAACGGCTTGCTCTTTAGGAACGAGGTTCCCATTCATATAAATTTTCATCGATTTGCTCATTCTGATAGCACTGAAGAAACATTTGGTATTACGCATTCGCGTATTTGTTCGCGCGTTGGATGCTTCCTGGCCCCTTGGCAGTACAAGGCCACGATTAATCACGCAACGCAGTTTTTATTGAGTTTGGTATTAGAGGAATCACTGACCATTACATAGAAGTCCCGTACTCAAGTTTATTCAATTTGAGCAATAAAAAAAGCACGAGGATGATCCTCGTGCTCATTTTTTCAGACTATTGCAAAAAATCGCCTGTAAAATCAGGCCACTTTTCTTCTGATGTTCTCGGTTTGCCCCTGATAAAGCCTTACAATCCGCTGGGATCGCTTGGCGATGGCTTCGTCGTGAGTCACCATTGCAATAGTCAGTTGGCGTTCGCTGTTCAACTTGCAAAGTAGATCAATAATTTCCTTACCGGTATCGACATCCAAATTCCCGGTAGGTTCGTCTGCAAGCAAAAAACTAGGTTCTGTAATCAAAGCTCTCGCGATGGCGGCTCGCTGCATTTCGCCCCCGGAGAGTTGATTTGGCTTATGTTTTAAGCGATGCCCCAGCCCAACCTGGGCAAGTAATTCTTTTGCCTGATCTTTCAATTCACGACGTCTTTTCCAATACTCCCACGTCGAATAACGAATCATCAAAGGCGAAAGAACATTTTCGATCAACGTTAATTCGGGAAGTAGATGGTACGATTGGAAGACAAATCCAAAGACACGATTTCGTAGTTCGTCCTTTGTTCTGGCTGGAAGATGATCGATCCGTTTCCCTTCCAGTTGTACCTCTCCAATATCGGGAACATCAAGCAGACCTAATAAATGCAACAGTGTGCTTTTGCCCGAGCCGGATTGTTCAATAATCGTGAGAAATTCTCCCTG
>JAESQE010000017.1 GCA_016765335.1 Planctomycetaceae bacterium | reverse complement strand
AGATGTCTGAAGGCTGTCTGGTTCAGGAGTCTGGATAACCGTGGCTTGTTCAGTAACGCGAGCTTGCAGGAGAATCACTGGCAGATTGCTTTGGTGGTCCGTTTCAAAGAACAGCGATTCAGCCCATTCCTGAATTGGTAACAGTTGCTCGGTTGTTGTCGCGGATTTAGGAATATCGTCATGCCCTAGTAACCACAAGTTGAGTGAGGTCGCAGGGGGTGGGGTTAAGTTTTCTCGGTAGTAAAGAGTATGCAGTATTCGTGGCGGAGTGATCGTCGTATTATTGGGATTAACTTTACCTAGATACCTCCAGTTGATGTCGAGTTTGAAATCTTCTTCAATACTGCTGGCAAATGCAATCACAAAAGAGTTGCTCTGCTTCATGACTCGCGTCGGTATCACCGTTTTTCTGGAAGTCAATTTGAGTGATCTGATGTCCCAGTTTACTGGTGCGTCGAAAGCAACAGACCATCGTGCCCCGCCAATGATATCTGTTTCATATTCTGACTGAATCAGGATCTGGTTAGAGCGTTTTTGGTATTGGTGCCTGGCAATCACAGAGAGTTCGGATTCCTGTAGATTAAGATCGGCACTGATTCGTCCTGATTTATTAAGTCTGAAACAATGAGCCTGTCTGGTTAAGATTTCTTGTTCCGGCCAGTTTTGAAGGAAAGCAGCAGGGGTGATGCGACTGGTTGCGATGGAAGGAAATTGTATCTGAGATAACTCGAACCCAGCATCTGCCTGTATTGCGATTTGCAGTTGATGGTCGGTGGCTACTTCGAAGAGAGTATCTAGTAAGTCGGGAATCGAGAATTCTATTCGAGGAATGACCGAGGCCGTAGGGGTGATGAGATCTACCTGGATCGTATGTTCTTCAGTGTTTGAATCTGAGAAGCTGATTTCAAGTATTGATTCATTGTTTGGGAGTGATTTGACATGATAGTCAATTGATGATGAAGCATGAGCGGATCGTACTACCATTTCGGGAGGCAGTCTCCAGGCGATGATTCGTTCTGTGTTGGTAACGAATCTTATTTTTGCATGAAGCTCCATTTTAGTGTATTGCGGATAGATTTGAGCAAGAATAGAAGTCTGGATTTGCTCGATATTCTTTGTGTTACGATTAACTTTCTGAGCTGATTCGGGCTTAATGAGCAGGTTCAATTGATTGATTGGTCCGATCTGGTAAGCAACGGTCTCTTCGTTATCAAGGGGCGTGAATTCGATTGAGTCTTGACTGGGGCGAATTAATTCTGCATTGATGTCTTCAGGAACTTGACATGTTACTTGAGAATGGGCAGCAGGGGGGATGCCCAATGAAAAGACCGTTCCATGTGGATGAACTTTGTGTTGCGGAATGATTTCCAATTCGACCAGGTATTCTTGAACGTTAAGGTTTGCTTGCTGTATGAGAGGTGGAGATTCGTTGTTCTCAGGTGGTAAGAGATTGCCAGTCAGGGAGATTTCCAGACCTGAGTCATCAGGAAGTGGAGTGATGTCAGTTAGCTGACCATTGACCATTGCTTTAAGAGTTGGGAAAGATTTAATTCCAGTAATAGGAAGAACAAAAGCGGCGTTAGGAATGTTTCTGGTATCGATGATTCTGAATAGACAACGAATATGCATTACTCCCTTTTCCCAAACGGCGTCGTACCGAGCTGAGTGAAAAAGGATGTCATTCTGGTTGTTGTTGCGGATTTCAAATTCTCGCAAACTCTGTGCGTACTTTTCTGAANTATAAATAATTTGAGGGTAGGCGGCAGGATCGAGCCCTTTGAATTGGGGAGTTAATAAAGAAGGAGTAATAGGTATTAGAANATTACCATTGATTTGTGCATTTTGATCTTTGATGATCTGAGCGTCTTGCCCTGACAATGGTTGAGCGTTTAGCCAAAGAGTAATGATTAGCAGGCCATGAAAACCTGTTAGTAAATAGCGAAGTGAGCCTGTGTGTTTACGAGATTGATCTTCAGGTAATCGAACCTTTTGGATAATCCTTTTAATGACGAACCCAGGCAGTTGGGCTGAAACAAAGAAAGCAACCGTCATAGGAAACAGTATTTGAAGAAGATCGCGATCTGTAACAAAAAAGACGGTAATGCATGCCACTAATGATAATGAAAACCAAAGATGTTTGGAGAACGGATAGAAATAACTCAGGCACAGGCAGGTAAGTAGAATTGTCAGGAATAGAACGAAGAGCATCAGCCAGGGGATGACTGTCGATGATAATGTGAGTTGTATGTTTCCGGTGGATTGAGGCAGGGATGGCTGAGCTTCGAATAATGAGTAACCGTGTTGGAGTCTGTAGTTTTTGAATAATCGGTCCATTGAAGTCACGGAATGACTATCTGGAAATGCTTGGGGGACACTGGGGCCGGGTGGTGAAGAGGCATAAAGACGTTGCCACAATAAAATACTTTCGGTTGGCTCAGGGACACAGCCTTGCGGAAGACAAAGCAGAAGTTGATCGTAAGAGGCTGAAATGTCATTAGTTGGTAACAGAATGAAATTGTCCGAGGGATACGAATAATCGATGGTGATTGATTTGATCGGGCTATTCACAACAGGAAGGGTAAACTGTGATCCTTGCTCTTCAAATGCGTAAGAATGATTGTTGATCGATACTGAATGCAGAAGGATTTCAGATGAAAACTTCAACCGCTCAGGGAAAAGCTGATTGTTAATACTAGCTTTATTGTATTCAATTTGAACACGAGAATTTGTAACTGAGCCTTGATGAGCAATCGCCTTTATTTTGCAATTCCAATTCGGGCTTGCAGAAGAATGATGCTTCGGGCCTAATTTGTTATTGAAAGGTTTCTTACCAGTTGTAGGTAATGACTCGATTGATGGTACGGATAAAACTTCTGATTCACCGATATCAATATCAGTTTTAGGGGCTGGTACGATGAGAATCTTTGCATCGGGAGAACATTCCTTGAGTGCCCAAGTTTGGAGCCAGAGGTCAGGAGAATCTATTCTGAATTCGTCCCAGTAAATAGACCATTTTTGTAGTTGAGAGTCAGGAACGTCATTGAGTGCTGTTTTGGCAATGGCCGTTTTGATGCTTGTATTCTTTGGGATAAGGATCAAGTTGTTATCGATGTGCCCATTGATCAACTGGATCGCAGGCAGTGAAATACGAGTTTTCTGCCTGCCTGTAGATTTCGATTGTAAAGTGATTGAGACTGCTAAAAGCTGCTCGGGCACCAATTGATTCGGTAAATGCAAATAAAGATAATCTTGATCCTGTTCAGTTCTGATGTTCCAAGTGGTGGGGACTATTGACTGGCTATCAGACATCGCTGTGACATCTTGCACTTGGTAACCGGGAAGAAGTCTGAATTTAGCGGTGAAAAAATCTTCGTCGTTTGTGGACCAGAGCATGAAGTGCTTGACTTCGTTGTTGGTCTGATGGTGTCCGGAGAAGAAGACAACCTGATCTGCCTGCAATTGGGGAGAAGGAGAAGTAACAGAAATATCAAGTATCGGATTGATTCCCGTTGCGATGTAAGTCCAAGTGTCGCGGGTTCCCGGGCCGAGGCTAGCATCTATTTGATGTAACGATTGCGTGTTAAGCATCGCAGTAAGAAGGGGGGATTCAACTGCAACGGTGACTTGGGTGTTACCTTGGATCGCATTTATGATCTGCGGGAATTGAGTCGTAAGTCTGTGGTTCTCGAAGTGTTCTAATTTTCCTGAAAGTAAAATATTAACCGGTAGGCTTGATGAGACGTTACGAACTGCAAGGGGGATGAGGATTCCCGGAGTCTGTTCGTGGATTACGGGTGATGAATTCCAATTACTTAAACTTTCCTGTTCGATTTCAATACGTTCGATATGATAACCTTTGGGGAGAAACAACTGAAGGGTTTCTTCTTTATCGCTAGGCAGTTCTGCCTGAATATTAGTGATGAAGTGATGATCTGAGACTCCCAGATTCAGTAGGTGGATTTGGCGAGAAAGAATTAAAGTATTGTTAGAGGTATTATCAACGGGGTCTATTGAAACTGACAAGGAAGACTGTGACGAGNGATAGATCTGCCATTGTTTGAATTCAGGAGATAAATCTTTTACAAAAACAGGAACACTGATNTTATTGTTTATCCGCAGTTGCATTGATGACGGGAGAGTCAATTGCAAAGTTGTTTGCGATGCTGAAAGGAATTCGAAATCAAAATGAGTGCCGATAGTTTTTGAATGTCCATCGTATGACCACTGACCTTCTAATTCTGTTTGGCCTGGTTGCTTTTGGACAAGAAGCTCACCCGCCAGATTGGTACCCCAAGCGGTGTTATTCTGTTTCCAGCCAAGAGCATGAATGCTGAGATTTGTTTGGCCTAAGTTTTGCCAACTCGCTAAGGGCTGGAGATTATTCACCTGGGCGGAAAACTTTCCGTTGATCAGTTGGCCCTGATGAAAAGTTGCGATGTAATTTGATTTAGATATTCCAGCTTGTGTCAGTCGTTTGTCTGAATTGGCTTGGGTTTCAGTGAGTTGGAGANATTTCTTTGATGAAATCGGTTGCCAATCTCCTACNGGCCAAGTCTCGGGAAGATTCTTAGCAACATAGATATTCCGTGATTTATGTTGAGCAGGTTCTTTCGCTTGGAGTGCACGCCCATTTGGAACAAGACGGAAGGATAGCATTGCTGTGATGAACAACAGAATCAGGAAACAATAGGACGGTCGGATTCTCATGCAATACATGTCGTGGTAGATAAGGAGTGGTTAGTGTGTTGATTCAATGCTGGCAACAGGTGGTGGCTGCATGCGAGTGACTTCGTCTGCTCCTTGCGAGTGTAACGCGACATTGGGATCTGGAGGTGTCTCGATATTTGGATTCTGAGAGGCTCCGATGATGATCAGCGTTGGATCTTCGTGGTTGGTCTGTAGTTTCATCGCAATACCTGTTGCCAGGAATGTGAATACTGTTCCAATGATCGCAGGTTGAGCCAGCAGGGCCAATTGTTCCGGAAACAGAACAATTGCTCCGCCTATAATAGCAAATAGTAAAAGTCCACCTTTCAGCTTGTCGTCTCGGCGTCTTCCTGAAAAGAAGACAGCGATAAGTAGTGGGATTCCAGTGCCGATAGCCATGAGCAATCCACGTCCCATACATCGGATACTCATTTGCCTGGGCCAACCGACACTGGTAAATGAGTAAGAGTTTGCAACTGACTTCAATCCAATGGCAGTCAGCCCTGGTGCTGAAAGATTGTCTTGAGAAGTGTCAACTCGTCGAAATCCCCATTCTTTCCAATTCCATGAATAACCAGGAGATAAGTTGCGTGGTGGGGAAAAGAGATAAACACCATTTGGTAAATGTACCTTCCAGTGAACCCAGGCAATATATTGATCTAAAGAGTGTTTTGGGACAGTAAGGTTCTGTTTTCGAAAGAAACTGATCTGTTGATTTTGATATTGTATTGTGANGACAAGTCGCCCAGGCTTTCCCACAGCCCGTTCAGGCAGATGAAATGCCAGATTAGACATTTCGCGTTCCGGTTTTAGAAGAAAATTATCTGTTTGACCTTCAAGAACCCAGTATGCTGAGTCAAGCACATAATTTTCTGAATGTTCGAGGAGGAAAACGGGAGGCATATGGGCCAATTGAAATGATAATTCACTGATGGTTTTTCCATCTCTTCCGAACCATGTATTGAGGTGCCCTTCAGCAAATCCGACGTGAGCAGCCAAACGGCTTTCATTGATGTTGATCTAGAAATCGAGAGACTGGCTGGAGGATGTATCTTGCCAATGCGGGATATTTGTGTTTGGTACTTCTGGGAGTTGAGGCTCCCATGACTTATTAGTCGGTGTGATCTGGTAGGCCGATTGATTTGATAGTTCCAGTTGGAATAGATTTGTTTGAGTAGGAGTCAATAGGGGAAGGGTTGCTTTGAATAAACCTGTATCCGACAGCTTGTCGATGGAACTCTCTCCTTTGAGTATCAAGATATATTCACCCAGGACAGGTTGCTCAAAAGTGACGGTAAAGAACTCGTCTGTAAGTTGAATATCATCGTCTTTGGTTGTTAGTGGGGTTTCAACGCTGTATTCAACTTGGAGACGATTGCCATTTTGGTCTTCAAAGATAAACTCCGATGCCCCTGATTGTTGTTCTGCAATTGTCAGACCAACAGAGAGAGTGTGTTGCCTGCGAAGAACAATTTGATTTAATGGCAAATTAAATATGTTGAAGTTGAAAACCTGCTGGTAGCTAATCTTTTTCTGAGCGGAGTCGATTCTTAGTATTTGCAAGTTAGATTTGCATTGAACTGTTCTTTTAATTTCAACAACATTGATATTCATTTTATGCTGAGGATTTGTGATTGCATACCAGTTTTGGTGGGCATGCTGTTCCGGTTGGTCAGAATATAAAGTGCGAGTACGTAAAGAGGGCGGGACATTCTCACGGTCCATTTCTTCAATACCTTGCCCTTCGATAATTAATTGGTAGGGGCCAGGGGCTGAGGTGATTCTTAAGTTTTGTGGACCGTGGCGTGAATTGGTCGTAGAGATTTGTGGGAGAGAAATTGGTAATTTTACCTTGTTTGCCACCTGGCCAGCAGTTTCTTCGGGGATTGACCGTGAGGCAACCAAATGAATGAAGTCTTTTTTGTCCCAGTTAGTAAGCTCCAACAATTGGCTGCGACTATTATTTTTGTCGAATCCCCACTTGATTTCCTGGCCGGTTGAGTTTTGCACTACTTTCTCGATCGTCCAAAGACCAGAGTCCAGGTCTGGCCATTGAAGTAGGACAGCATCAAGTGTTCTGTTTCTTGGGGTGATTTCAAAATCAACCCTTAGTTCCAGAGAGTCTTTTTTTGCTAGAAGGTCATAAAACGTTTCCAAGGTATATTGTGCTTGAACTCTTTGTGTTGCCAGCGCCAGTTGGAAGGGTTGACCGTAGTAGCGGAATGCCTGAGAGTACTCTCCTTCACGATTCAGGTCTCTGACACTCATCTGATAAATGTTTTTCGAATCTGCTGGGTTCTGACCAATTCTCCAGTCGTTTGATTTCAGGATGCCGATTTTTCCGGTTTGAGTTTTTGCCTCTTTGACTACAAAGCCATTCAGGATCAATTCGAATTCAAATTTACGGATGGGCGCACTTAGCGTCCAGTCAATTTGAGCATTCGTTTCAATTGGTTGTTGGAAATTGAGGGTGACTAAGGAGCGGTCTGTTCCGATTGAATGAGGGATTGGAGTATCCGCCATGAGGACTTCATCGATGGCAAAAGAAGAGGGGATTTGAATCACTATCGAAGATAGCTTGCCTTGTTTCATCGTGAGAAATTGTCGAGCGGTTATGGTTGATGATTCGGTTGCTCGCTTAAGCTCGATTTGAGTATCGACATTGAAAACAGGAGACATATCAGATTCTTCTCGGTAGGGGGCCCAAGAGAAATCAATTAGCTGATTGAAACCTTTGATCGTGATCTGATCACCTTGATCGTTTTGTTCCACTTCTTCGAACCCGTTGCTTCTAAGATGGAATTGAATTTCTTTGCTGTTAGTCTGTAATTGCAACTCGGTACGAGATGCCGCCGGGACAGAGAGTGTCAGTTGATTTTGTTCACCGGTGAGGCGAATCGGCACCATGAGGTTAACAGTGACGTTGATCTTATCACGATTTCGATACCATAAAATCAATTGATTGTTTTGATCTTCACGGGTTATCAAAAGATCTTCTGGCTGTGGCTGTATACCATTTTCGGTCATTCCGCTGAGTGTGGCTTCTTTCATGTCTAATAATTGAAATTGCCATTGCGGAGAATTCTGAACATCGATCTCCATCTGGCACGTCAAAAATGCCCATGGATCGCGGTTTGCTGAGTACTGAATGTTCCCTTGGCAAACAAGATTCTGAATAACTGCTGCGGGTTGCTCTGACTTCCTGAGCGTGTCCCCTTGATCTAACCAATCTAAATAATTCTTTAGAGAGGTGCCCAGGGGGACTGGTTGAAGATGACCTTCGGAGTCGGGGAGGTAAATGATATCTTGTTTAATTCGAGAAGGAACTGGTGAAGCAGTCTCAGGAGACAATGATCCCGGGCTGACTACTTTGTTTTCACCATCTGGATCATTGGTGTTTTCCTGTCCCTGTAACGGGGCCGATTGCGCAATCACCACTAGCATCACAATAAACGCGAACGCGTAACGATGAATGTATAACTTTAAGGTCATATTGTTTATGAGTTTAGGAATCATCAACGAGAGATACTTCAATAACGATCAAGGCGATATTAATCGGACCTTGATCATGAATTGATGGGGTGAAATAGAAATTTGAGTTTCAGGACAATGCCGCGAAGACTTTCGGGAACCTCTATTAATTGAATCCCAGAGGTTATCGAATACAGTGTGGTGATAAAAAAACAGTTCAAAAGCCCCCTCTAACTCCCCCTTCGTAAGGGGGAGAACCAATTAATAGAGGTCTCCTTTAATT
>JAESQE010000016.1 GCA_016765335.1 Planctomycetaceae bacterium | reverse complement strand
GAAATTCTAGAAAAAGTAACCCGAGCCAAAGCCGCCCTCGATAAGTGCCTATCTGAATGAGACACTACACTAGTTTGCTTCGCCTTTTCCGGCATCACTAAGCTTGTGCAGTCTCATCAGTTGGTTCCAGGCGATCAAGCAAGTCTCGGATGATTGTTTCTGCTTCTTGACGTTCAGCTAGTAGCTGATTGATTTTCACTTGTTGAACAGTGTCTTGCTGGGTGGCGATGTCTCTTTGTTTTTCGAGTAAGCCTCGTTGCTCTTCCCAGCGTGTGATGCCTTCCGCGATCCACTTGCGAGACTCGGCTTCGTATTTTTCCAGCATCTGTTGCTTCTGCGATAACTCTTCGGTTTGCTGGGCGAGCTGGGCTTGGTGCGTTTCGAGTTGTTCGCGAGTTGTCTGGTAGAACTGGTTTAACTTCTCTCGCGATACCTGCAAGGATTCGTCATCGGGTGTTTGTCCGGTGTCTATTGTGAATTGGACTGCGTGCTCGTCAAATGCCAATCGTAATTCTAAATTATCCTGGTGTAATTCGATGACTTCCTCACGAGTTCGAAGCAATCTATCCTGTTGAAGTTGAGTCTGCTGTTGCTGAACATGAAGTTGTTCAACGCGGGCTTGGTATTCGGTTTGTTGCTGCTTTTGGATTTGCTTCCATTCCTGTTGGATTTCGAGCAAGTTGTGTTGTTCCTGCAAGAGTTGTTCGCGCTGATGATCGAGCGTTGTCTTTGCAATTTGTTCTTCGCGTCGAATTGCATCAAGGCGTTCATCAATCAGATTGCGAGCTTGCTTGAGTTGATTGTTTCGTCTGCGATGTTGTTCGTTAAGTTGTTGAAACTTTTGTGTGGTTTGCTGTGTCTCGATCTTTATCGCATTTCGCTGCTGTTCTGCCTGTAATCGCAGCCGTTCCAAGTGATCTTCTTGTAGCCGCAATCGTCGTGTGGCTTGGGCTTGCTGTTGCGTGATCTCTTCGAGCTGAGTCTGGCAAGCTTGTTCGAATTCTTCCCGCTTTCTGGTGAGTGTTTCATCCGACTCTCTTTGGATGCGTTCAACTTCTTCCAGACGAGACCGCCTGAGCTGTTCGATTTCGGTTTCGGTTTCCTGAAATCGTTGTTCCTGCTCCTCTTTTTGATGTTGCAAATAGGCAGCTGCTTCCTGATGAGTACTTTGCTGCTGTTGAAGCAATGCAGATTCCTGTGTCAGTTGCTCCTGCTTACGATTTGTTTCGGTTTCTTGTTCGGTTAAGTGATTTTCGCGAGACGTTAAATCCTGGCGAGTTTGCTCGACCCAGCGACTGAACTGGCTGTCTCTTTGCTCAAGTTCCTGAATCTTTTCCTGTTGGGACTTTTCGCGATGATCCAGTTCTGCCAATCGGATTCGCAATTGTTCAAATATGCGTCCTGCATCAGCCAGTAATGCATCTTCAGACAAACTACCAGACGGCGGATCAGTTGGCGGATTTGGTGCTGAAACTGGTTGAGGTTCTGGGGCGGCAGGCAACTGGGACACAGGCGGATGTGAGCCATCAATTCGCAAGTTGTTTTCGCCAAGTTGCAATTCATGTGAAGCTGCTTGCTCATCATTCTTCAGTGAATGGTGAGCTGCATTAGTCGATTGAGATATCTGTTGATCCTGACTCACAGGGACTCCTTCCCCAACGTACGCCCTGGCTGGGCATTGTGTCTTGGCAATGTTGTATTGGTTTGCGTAATTTCTGAGTACTAAAGAAGCTGTCGATTCGACCTGGGAAATCAACGGCTTCTTGCGTTGCTTTCCTTGATTTCAAGCCCAAAAGCCAAGTTTAAGGCTCTGGAAAACAGACTTCCGAAAACAGAACCAAGCCTGTGACCAGATATTGGTCACAGGCTTGGAAAAATATAGCAAAACGTCACATTTCGTGGAACAGCAACACGCGGAGCAGGTATCATCAACTCCAACGTGTAGAAATTCCTTGAGCATGCTTTATGAACTAGAGGACTTTATCAAGTGCAGCTGCCAACTGGTCTTTAGGAATCACGCCGGTTAGTCGGTCAACCAGTTCGCCCCCTTTGAAAACCATTAAAGTTGGAATCGCACTAATGCCATGCTCGGAAGCGACATTCGGGTTATTGTCGGTATTAAGTTTTCCGATTCGGGCACGACCTTCAAAGTCACCGGCCAGTTCTTCAATAATTGGTGTTAACATTTTGCAAGGACTGCACCATGGTGCCCAGAAATCAACCAAGACAGGCTGATCGCTTGCCAAGACTTCTGCTTGAAAATTCTCGTCAGTAAACTCTATTACACTACCAGCCATTTTTGCGATCCATTTCTTTGACTAAATACAACGGTCTGTCAGGCCAGGTAGGCACAACACAGGCAGAGCGGTTCATGAAGAAACAACTCTCTGTGATGTATCAAACCGAACTTGGAAAGGTTTTAACTAATTAACTCACTCCAGGTAGATAATGCACTGGCCCATGCCTTTTCTACACAAAGCGAACCAAAAAAAATCATATTGTGATAATCGACCTTGGTGTTAAACTGCTTTATCAGCAGTACAAGTGTTTTGTCATTACGTAATTCTTGTAGGAATTATATGAATCTATCAAATTGTGTCAATGTGCCTATCGGGCCAACTTTTCAATACTTCCAATTACTGAAACCTTCTTGTCTGTTTATTTAAGGCACAAAAACCAGATGCGATTCTTCCAATCTCTTAGTTCCTGTTTCGTTTTGGCCTGCCTGGCGACTAGCTTTATGTTCACACCCGTGGTGTTTGCGAGTGGTGAACCGAATCCATCTGCAACAAGTGAAACTGTTCAAGACTCTGCCAGATCTTTGAAACGGGAAGCTACCTTTGGAGAAAACTTCGAAGATTTAAGCCCTTGGTTGAAGGATATACCGCTGAAAACTCGTCGAAGCGGGATACTTCCAGAAGAGTACGACCTATATTACAAAATTCTCAGCTATGCCAGCGAGGTCGATTCGAAACAAATAAAAAAGGCCGCTCGGAAATTTTTGACCCAGCGATGGTCGCAATCAAAATATAAGAAACAGTCCTTTGAAAAGTTTCCCATTTTTGTCGATATGTATCAGCACCCCCAAATTTATCAGGGGCGACCAATCACGATGACGGGGCATATTCAGCGGTCAGTCGTTAGCAAAGCCGATGCAAACGAGTTTGGAATTGATACAATTTGTGAAGCTTGGCTATATACGGAAGATTCACAGTCTAATCCGACCGTGATTATCTCCACAAACTTTCCCAAAAACTTTCCAGTGGGCGAGCAAGTTGTTGATCATGTGACTGTGACCGGCTACGCGTACCGAATGTACACTTATGATGCACGGGATTCCCGGCGATTTGCACCGCTTATAATGGCTCATGAAATCAAGTGGATTCCGAAGTCCAAATTTGGAGAAGAAAACCGTCCATTGCAGGGGTTACTCATTCTGATGCTGATCATTTTGGTACTGGGAGGACTGCTGGGAGGAATCTTGCTTAAACTGTACAATGTGAAGTCACGTTCCAAAATTAACGTGGCTCAAATGTTATCTGAAAATTCACAGCCAAGTTTTGATTTCGAAAAAGAAGATTAGCAACATCGCATTGGCTCTGATGCTACTTAGTAAATTGCCTACCGTTAATTAGTAGGCGGTATAAAAATTTTGAGATACCATTTATTGACGCCTTACCCGGCGTACCTGGAATCAAACAGGAATAAGTAGAATAAACCACGGAGACGTAGAGAGCACAGAGAAAAACTTAGACGATTCTTTATTCATCGCAGAATGAGTCGGTATATCTCTGGAGTTATACCGACTGTCTTACAGCGTCTTTTTTTTAACTCGGTGTTCTCTGTGCCTCCGTGGTAAAATAAAATCTTTCCGTTTTTATTTGTTCCCATCGGGACTTCAAAAGCACGCCCAGGTGACTAACATTTAACAGGAGTCAGACTACTAACGGATCAGCGATGTAGACAAGTTAAACTCGTTTCCAAGCAGAAGCCTGGCGTACCAAACCTCTAAACAATTTATAGATCACTTCGACAACAATTAAGAAGAACTCACATGGCAAAGAAGAAGAAAACGGAACAGGCTCTTAATTTTGAAGACTCGATTGGACAGTTGCAGGAAATTGTTTCGCAACTCGAACAGGGATCTTTAGGCCTGGAAGAAGCTTTGCAGCAATACGAACAAGGGACNGGTTTGCTGAAACATTGTTATTGTGTTCTCGAACAAGCCGAACAGAAAATTGAGCAACTGACCGGATTCAACTCGGAAGGGGAAGCAGAATGCGAACCCTTTGACGGCTCAGCAACTCTCCAACAAACAGAGCAAAAAGCAGGCAGACGCAAGCAAGGTGCACGCAAGAAAAAAGTGGAAACAGAAGAGGTTACATCCGAAGAGGATAACTCCTCAAAACGCGGTCTTTTCTGAACATACTCTGTGAAGGTTACCAGTCCAGGAAATACGGGTACCTCTAAGTCCCTCTTGCGAAAGGGGAGTTAGAGGGGGGTTTTAACCTGCTTTTTATAATCAAACTGTCTTTAAGAATAGCCTCCACTTCATTCAAATAATTTTGTATTGACCATGAATTCCAATCTAAATATTTCCAATCTATTTCGTCCTGATGTCCAGCGACTTATCGGCTACATTCCAGGAGAACAGCCACAGCAAACTGGCTGGACGAAATTGAACACCAACGAAAACCCGTATCCCCCATCTCCGCTTGTCGTGGAAGCAATTCAAAAAGCTGCAACGTCTTCGCTGATGCAGTATCCTGATCCGCTCGTTAAGCATTTCCGTGAATTGACAAGCGAATTGTTTCATGTCGATCCTGACTGGATTCTCCCAGGCAATGGCAGCGACGAGATTCTCACCATCTTGCTACGTAGTTTTGTTGATGCAGGCGAATCGATCGCATTTCCGTATCCCAGCTACATTCTGTATGGCACATTGGCGGAAATCCAGGGAGCAGTTTTTGAACATCTCCCTTTGAATGCTGACTGGTCCTTTACTTCAGAAGCGAAACAGATTGCACAACGCAGCAAAATGGTGTTTGTGCCTAATCCTAATTCGCCATCAGGAAATTGCTGGTCAGACGCAGAACTGAAACAACTCATGCCTACCAATGGCATCTTTGTCCTCGATGAAGCGTATGGCGATTTCCGCGATCAACCACATTCTGGCGAGTTGCTGCAATCTGAATTCGGAAAACAGATCGTGATCACACGCACGCTGAGTAAGTCATACTCATTAGCAGGAATTCGTTTTGGTTTTGCGGTGGCTCATCCTGAAGTGATTGCAGGGATGCGAAAAGTCAAAGACAGTTACAACTGCAATACGCTATCAATCGCTGCCGCCTGTGCAGCGATTTCGGATCAACAATGGACGCAAAAAGACAAAGACGCCATTTGCAAAACACGAACTCGATTAGCCAGTTCGCTTACTGAATTCGGTTTTGACGTGCTGCCTTCTCAGGCTAATTTTCTGTGGTGCACACACAAAACAGGATCTCACGAAACATTGTACGAGCAATTGAAAGATCGCAAGATTCTGGTGCGGTACATGAAGTACCCGCAAGCCGGCCCGCAATCGGATCAACTGATCGATGGACTGCGTATCACGATTGGCACCGACGACCAAATTGATACATTACTCACTGCAATACGAGAAATCCTGTAAAAACTGGTTCTCCCCCTTACGAAGGGGGAGTGAGAGGGGGTTTTTAACCTGTCCTTTTACAATCGAAATTGCTGAAACAATAATCATGCCAGATCAACCGCCTTCCGTTCACAGAATTCGCCTGGCTGGTCCCTGGGTAGTGGAATCTGATTTGGAATTTCAGAACCCAAGTTGTGATACAGAAAAGTTCTGTCGAGTAAAAATGCCTGCCAGTTGGCAAGAGATATTCGGAACGCAATGCGGGACTGCCATTTTCAGACGTTCTTTTAATTCGCCCACAGGATTGCAGAACCAGAAAGTGTTCCTGGTCATCCCGGTCATCAACTGCACCGGTCAGTTGTGCCTTAATGATCAATTCCTGGGGAAACTTGAAGATGAAATCCCCAGCACCAAAGAGGAAACGGGATTCGAGAAAAGGTTCGAGATCACACAGCTCATCCAGCCTCGTAATCGCATAAATATCGAACTGACATGCGCCTCGCAAGCTCAGCCAGATTGTGGACTCTGCACTGCGATCATTCTGGAAATTGCTGAATAATTTGTACCACAGTCCATGGAGATCAATCTCATGCAGAGTCGCGAAGAGAAGAAAAGCTAGCCACGGATAAGCACGGATTTTCACGG
>JAESQE010000015.1 GCA_016765335.1 Planctomycetaceae bacterium | reverse complement strand
CAGACAAGAATGTCTACCCTCCGCTCGCAATGTTTTTTTTGTATTAGTAAAGGTTCCCATTAAGTGCAAAAGACAGATCATTGTAGACAAATGATTAAACTGCAAGTATGTTTCGATTGGCCCGGCTTATCTTTTCTGGATGAGGCGGGTATGATCTTCGAAGCGGTTCACGACAGGAACTTTCAAAATATTGGAGAGAGCAAATGATGGCGATAATTATTGGTTTTCTGTTCTGGGGAATCATTCTGGCCTGGGCTTATTTCTGGGTTGTGATGTTTGTCTCGATGATGCTCTTTGGTCCCAAAGATTTGCCTTGGGAATATGATAAAGCGATCTGGGGAGTTCTTTTTATTGCCTTGGCGCCAATGGCACCATTTGCGTTCTGGATGTTCAAGGATGCTTATCGTGGTGCGATAGAAAGCGAAAGACTCTCCAAAATCCTCAAGGCAAAAACTTCCTGAAAGTACAGCGATTCATGGAATTTGAACTGATCGATCAATTGAAATTTTCGGCTCCAGTCGCCCCAGGCATTCTGTTGGGCATCGGGGATGACTGCGCAATCCTGGCTGAAGATGCATCGAACGAACGGCTCGTCACCACCGACATGCTGCTTGATGGCGTGCACTTTGTGTACGATTACGACAAGAAGAATGCTCAGTCACTGGATTTGATTGCCCGTAAATCAATTGCAGTTTCTGTTTCTGATATCGCTGCGATGGGTGGAGAACCTCAAGCTGCTTTTTTGAGTCTGGCCATTCCGCGAGCCTGGTCGGCTGAGCAAGCGAAAGAACTGTTTGACAGTTTTTCAAAAGCCGCAGCCAAACTCAATGTTTCTTTGGCAGGTGGAGATACGACAAGCTGGGAGGGGCTGCTGGCAATTAACGTCACATTGCTAGGAACCGTGCCTAAGTCTGAAGCCATCAGGCGCAGCGGCGCTCAGGCAGGAGATGTCATTTGCGTGTCCGGTCCACTGGGAGGTTCTCTTGCAGGAAAACATTTGACATTCACGCCCAGGGTCCAACAAGCGTGCTGGCTCAGAAAACATTGTAAGCTGCATGCGATGATTGATATCAGCGATGGATTGCTAGCCGATTTGGGACACATCTTACAGGAAAGTGGCGTCGGTGCAGAAATCTTTTCGCAGCAAATCCCGATCACAGAGGCCGCCAAATGTATTGAAGATAGTCAATCTCCGTTGGAGCATGCAATCACAGATGGCGAAGATTTCGAACTGCTTTGGACAATGCCTGAAGCGGAGTATCAAAAACTAATACAGATTCAAGAAGACTTCATCGAAGTTCATCGCATAGGCACGATCACGCAACAGACCGGCTGTTTTCTCATTGACCCACAGGGAAAAAAAGAACGCCGAGGCAACGAAGGCTACGTGCATCAGTTTGCCAACCACGAAAATTGAGCACAAATTGAGACCAACGCTTGAGTGAAGCCCGGGTAGCTCATACGATCCCGCTTGAGTGCCGCAGGCACCCGAGGAGGGAACAAGTTGCTTTGATTACGAGTAAATATAATCGGTTTAATGGCATAACGGAATGATGAATGACGCAATGATGATGGGCCACTATCGCATCGTATATTATTTGCATGTTGCTTTACGGTATCATTGTTACCAAACGAGGTCATTAATCATGCAGTGAAGTAGACCGGGATATTCCTCTTACGGGTCAAATCCTCGGGTTGCTACGCAACACAGACAGCCCTGAACGGGATTGGCTGTGCTACCCGGTTGAGCTAACTAGTCTTGGAAATCAACAGAAAGAAACCTCATGTCTTCTGGACCTGAAGCACATTTGATTGGGGATGATTACGAGAAAGAAGTTCTCCGGAAAAAGAAGATCATCACCTATACAATTACCGGGCTATTGATTTTCAGCGTTCTGCTGATTGCGATTTCCCTGGCAATACCCCAGATACAATTGCGCCGTCATGTTAACGATTTAAGAAGTGGCGGAGCACACGTTATTACAGTGCATAAAACTCCTGAGTGGTTGGAATCAATCACAGGAAAAGAATTCCCAATATTGGAGCAAGTCACAGGGATCAACTTCGGGCGATCTGCTGTGACAGATCGTACATTGCAATCGGTTTCACACTGGCACTCGTTGGAATTTATCGGACTGATACGAGCAGACATTTCTGAGGACTCGATATCGAACTTGCTTTCTGGTTGTTCGGAAATGAATCAATTGCAGGTTGTCAGTTGCCCCAAGATCAGTCCAAGTTTCATACAAGAAATGCGTAGTAAATACCCTATGTTGCAAATCAATTATCGCGGCGTTGCTTACCTGGGAATTGCAGGCCAGAATCATTCACAAGGCTGTCAGATTTACTATCTTGATTCCGGGATGCCTGCACAGCTTGCTGGTGTGAAAACAGGGGACGTCTTAACAAGTTTCAATGAGCAACAAGTGAAATCTTTCGAGCACCTGGTCCACTTAATCGGAGAACATCAACCAGACGACGAGATCACATTGAAGCTGATCCGAAAAGGCCAGGAACTTTCTCTGCCCTGCAAGCTGACCGGATGGAAGGGTGATTTGCGTTAATTCTTGCACCGACAATGCACGTCACGCGGGCCAAAGGGACTGTGTCCCTTTTCCTTCTGGATGCAATTTTGTTATCCTCAATCAGAGATCCTCTTTCGATTTATTCCCCCTGCTTAACGGATATATTTTCTTATGTTTTGTGCTTCAATTGAAAATAAGGTATCGTTTCGAACTTCAGCTCTATCAAGCATCTTCTTGATATTAATAATGGCCTTTGCTGTGAATTGTGAGGCGGAAGAAGCTGCTGAAGAGAGTGATTTTCCGCCCGGCTTACTCGGTGTCTACAAATCGGCTCAAGCAAAGATTGAACGGCTCGACCCGCAAATTTCATTTGATTGGGGAAACAATTCTCCCGATATTCGCCTGCCAGCTGGCCCCTTCGAAGCCAGTTGGACGGGACTGTTTTTGGCTAAAAGCGAAGGTAAGCACAAATTTCATGCGTACCTGCAAGGTGAAGTCGAATTCTTACTGAATGGAAAGACCGTTCTCAAAGGCTCGGCGAAAGAACCAAAATGGATCAGCGGCTCAGACATTGAACTGGAATTCGGAGAACAGGAAATTGAAGTTCGATATCGAAAAACTGGTCCCGGTGCAATTGTTAAACTGTTTTGGTCCAGCCCACGGTTTGCCATCGAACCAATTTCTACACACCTGCTGTTTCGAGAAACCGGGCGTCCAGACCTTGCGTTGATAGAACAAGGCCGGCTCGCATTCCAGGCAGACCGATGTGATCGTTGTCATCTTAATGCAGAATCTGTCACGAGTAATCCTGCACCGTCCCTGAATAAAATATCCAGCGGCTTGTCCAATTCATGGATCGTTCACAAACTGACTGAACCAGCCGGGCAGTATGATCACATGCCCGAATTTCAAATCAATGCTGAACAAGCCCGCGACATCGCAGCTTACCTGCAATCAGCTTCACAGAAGAAAGTTTCGCTTCCAAAACTAAATTCGAAAAAACCAGACGAAGATCGCAAGCAAGGCGAATTGCTCGTGCGATCCGTCGGCTGCCTGGCTTGTCATGTGATTGATAACCTGGGTCAATCGGGCCAGTTTGGTGGCGGCGAATTATCTCATGTTGGATCGAAACGATCTGCACAGTGGTTGCTGCATTGGATGCGAAAACCGGAAACGCTTAATGCTCATCGTCGCATGCCAACCTTCGCATTGTCCAGCAAAGAAACACAACAGATCGCAACGTATCTTTCGGCATTACAGATTGATTCGAAGGACACACAAGAAATTTCTACAGATTCTACCCCGCAGCAAATCGCGAGTGGCAAAGAATTGATTTCNAAATTGAATTGTGCGGCTTGTCATGAAATATCTGGAATCAAATCGAACAACGAAATTTCCTCGCTAAAAAATGGCGATGGACAAAACAGTTGCTTGCGATCTTCAAAGAAATCAGATTCGGCGAATCAGCCGATGTTTCGTCAAGCCAATCAAAAAGCATTACAAGCCTGGATTAAAAATCTCCCGAAAAACTGGAAGCAGTTCGCTCAACAGCCGCATGCGTATCAACAGGGGGAAGACTTGCTCACACAGAAAAACTGTCTGGCGTGTCACTCTCGTGATCGACACCCGGGAAATGTTTCTGTGGCAGGAAAAGTTTCACAAAAAGACGAACGCTTAAAAGGTATGAGCCAAGGCCTGATTCCACCTCATCTGACAGCAGTCGGGGATCGCTTGCAAGATGCCTCATTGATTGAAGCGATCTCAGGGAAACAGCCTAAACGCCGCCTTCCGTGGCTCTCGGTCAGAATGCCTCGTTTTGAACATAGTCAGGCAGAAATCGAGCAGTTAAAGAAATATTTGATTGGACAGGATCGTCTGCCTGAAGATATTCCGGATGATCGTTTGAGACTGGTCGATTCTGGTGTCAGCAAGACCGAAGAGTTTTTGATTGGACGAGAGCTGACCGGCGGTCGTGCATTCAATTGCATTGCTTGTCATAAAATCGGTGCCTATGAACCTCGAAACACGGCCTTGGGAACCAAAGGTTCTGACTTACTCGAAATGGCAGCACGCCTGCGGACCCCGTATTTTCTACGTTGGACAATGTCGCCGCTTCGCATTGTGCCCGGCATGGAAATGCCAAGTTATCATACGGCCAAGCCAGGCTTTCTCGATGACGATCTACAAAAACAACTTTCAACACTTTGGAGAGTTCTGGATAATCCTCAATTCAAAGCTCCTTCCAATCCTACGATTGTTGAACAATACCTGGTCGTTCAACCGAAGCAATCCCCTTTGATTGTTCGTGATGTCTTTGAACTCCCGGGAAATAAACCGCGGACGTTTATTCCGCGACCGCTGGCTGTTGGATTTGAAAATGGGCACAGTTTACTGTTCGATTTGGATGCCTGTGCAATCCGAGGTTGGGCCTTTGGTGATTTTGCTTATCAGAAAACCGAAGGAAAATCCTGGTTCTGGTATCTGGCGGGCAGCCCGATTGTTGAAGGTTTCGAGCAACCTTCTGATTTCACTTTAATAAAAACGTCCCAGCCTCAAAGCAGTCCGCTGCTGCCTTTGATGCAAAACTCTCAGCGTGCCCAATTACTGAATTACACTCAAGACAAACATCGCGTCCAACTGACGTATCTGCTGACCTTCGAATTTCCTGCCGGGTTGCACACAACGAAAGTGACAGAAACATGGCAGCCTGCTCCGGCTAATAAGACGAAAAAACTGACTGGCTGGCAACGAACGATTCAGGCAATCGGTGTTCCCGAAGGATATCAACTACATTTCAGGCAACAGGCTCAATCAAGTTTACTGGGTGATCCCGTAATTCAATCAGAACTGGGAAAAACGCATTCGCTGAAACAACCGACTGAAATCAACATTGCATTTCAAGCGGACAAACAACAACACGCTCAATCGATTACAGTTTCTTACCTGGCTAAAATGAATCAACGGGCCACCCAGCCGTTCCCTGGAAAACCAGAAGTTGAAAACCGTCCGGATAAAATTGCGAGCACTCCCGGATTTTCAACGACTCGGCTCCCACTTACCACTTCGATCATGCCCACATCGTTTACGTGGGATCAATCTGGAACGATGTTGTTTACCGATCTGAAAGGAAAAGTGTTCCGAGCAACCGACACCAATCAGGATGGACAAGAAAATCAACTGCAACTTCTACAACAAGGGCTATCTTCGCCATTCGGGATCGCGATTGATCAGAAAGATCTGCTTGTTGTTCACAAACCGGAAGTGTTACGACTGCATAATTTCCAAAGCGGAGTTTCTCACCTTCCTCGTTCGATTCATTTGGATGGCTGGGGACACAACGATAATTATCACGACTGGGTTTCCGGGGTTGCTTACGATGCCCAAGGCAACATGCACATTGCCTTGGGAAGTGATTATGCTCAAAAAGGGCGGCCCAAAGAAATTTCGAAATGGCGAGGTTCAGTCCTGCGTATTGAGGCAAACCGAAAAGCAACGGTGATCGCCCGAGGTTTACGTTACCCGACCGGCATCACCAACGATTCGCAGGGCCGGATTTTCACCAGCGATCAGCAAGGTGTGCAAAATTGCTTTAACGAAATCAATCACATTGTCCCCGGTTCCGCCTACGGCGTGGTGGGATTGTACGATCCACCACAACCGGAAAAGCGAGCCGCGATCCAAATCCCTCACCCTTGGACACGTAGTGTGAACGGTATCTTCTTCATTCCGAATCGAAAAGGGCTGGGCGGTCTCGANCCCTTCCGCGGTCATGGCGTGGGCTGTGAATATAACAACCGTTTTCTGGTTCGCTTTTCATTGCAAGAAGTGGGGGGCGAATTGCAGGGAGCTTGTTATGCGTTGACCAAGCCAGCTGACGAAATGCCTCCCGAGGCGGCGATGTTTTTAGGACCAATGTGTGGTGCAGTGGGACCAGATGGCAATATTTATATAGGAAACATCCACGACAGCGGTTGGCTGGGCGGACAAAACACGGGCGAAATCAATTGCTTGAAGCCGCTTGAAAAAATGCCCAATGGTATCCGAGAAGTCCGTGCGTTTTCTAACGGATTCGAAATTGAATTACTCGAACCGATTTCGCCACAGTCTCTGAAATCAAAAGAGACTTACGAACTGTCCGGCTACACACGCATCTGGGAAGGTTCTTACGCTTCCCCGGAAAGCGGTCGTTATCGCCCGGAAATCACCAACATCGAAGTCCTACAAAACGGAAAAATTGTCCGCCTGACCGTCGACGAATTGAAACCCTCGTTCGTATACGACATCCACTTAAAAACCAAACAAAAGCTATTCCCCACCACTGCCTATTACACAATGAATCGCATCCCCAAAGCAAAGTAAAATATGATTCACAGATATCTCACCGGGTAGCTCATACGATCCCGTCCAGGGTCGTGTGAGTGCCGCAGGCACCCGAGGCTGAGGCAAATCGCCCCGTTG
>JAESQE010000014.1 GCA_016765335.1 Planctomycetaceae bacterium | reverse complement strand
TTTAAACTACTTTTTATCATCAAACTATTACTACCTTGTTTCTGTTTTCAGAAACTCGCCCATGGATAAGAAAATCATGGATAATACAATCATTAATCTCGCACAACTTGTAGATGTCGGAGAACCTCTAAGAACAATACTGTTCTGGTCGATGGGACTTTTGGCTATCGTTCTGTTGTTTCTTGTGGTCTCACGAGTGATTCGTTTTGCATTGGGTGCATTTCAACGTTTGTCTGGTAGAGATACGGATTCTGAATTGCAAGAGGATCAGTCCGGTTCAGATGTTGATTCTGAAGAACAGCCTTTTATGGTTCAATCTTCAAAAGCATCAGCTGAGCAGACTGGTAAAAAACGTAGCTGGACTTCACAGTCGCTGTTTGGAAAATCTGTAGTTGGTGCTCAGCGTGAATTACCTCGCTTGGAACCTGGAGAATTGCCGATCACAGATGATAGTGACTTTGTTTTTGGCCCCGTCATTACATCATCGCTGGCATCAGCATTTCCTGAATCTCAAAGCAAACAGCAGTCGATTAAAAAAGAATTGATTGAGGCAGGACATTATGAGCCTCATGCCTGGCAAAACCTGGCTGCAATTCGCTATCTGGGCCTGATGTTGCCTTTACTTGGTTTTGGTGCAGCGTTGGTCTTTTTGGGAAACCCAAGGACCGAACCACTTTGGCTTACCGCGATGGTGATTGGAGCAGCTGCCGGCTGGGCGTTGCCTCGACTGATGGTTCGATCCCAGGCAAATCGCAGACGGTCGGAAATCGAACAATCTTTGCCTGATGTTCTCGATCTACTCAATATGTGCGTTTCTCAAGGGCTGACAATTGGTACGGCGTTATCACGAGTCTCTTGGGAGATTACCGAAGTTTATCCTGCAATGGCTGATGAGTTACGCATTGTCACTTCTCAGTCAGATATGGATACGTTGGAACATGCATTGACCAATATGAATGATCGGGTTGATTTGCCAGAGTTGCATTCGTTGTCTTCTCTGCTGATTCAAACTGAAAGAATGGGAACCAATGTCAGCGATGCATTGACCGATTATAGTGACGGAATGCGTGCAACATTGCAGCAACGAGCAGATCAGAAAGCAAGTACTGCAACGTTCAAGTTGCTGTTCCCCACGGTTCTGTGCTTGATGCCAGCTGTGTATATGTTTTTGCTTGGGCCAGCAGTTGTCGAACTTTCCGACTTCTTCCAAGGCGGCGGAGTGAGTCAATTTAATCAGGTCGATACTGATCGATAACTTGCAATATTAATGCCAGCTTGTCCTAATCTCCAATGAGTCGATCCTGAAAAACTCATCGGAAACAGGGAGGGTGACGCTTAATGGCACTTACTTTACTTTGGCGGCATGGGATTGTTTCTTTTGTTTTGCGAAATGGGCTGCCTTCAGACATTTGCCCCACACAATCAGCCGCAGGACGCTGCCCCAGTTACGATAGCCGGTGGAAAATGAATAAAAGGGTGGCTGGGGTGCAAAGTAAATTTTGAGGAAATGATAGCCCGCCCATGCAAAACTGACTGGACCTCACAGGGTATTGTTCTGGCCCCAGAAGTATCCAACATCTGGGGCCAGAACCAATTTTTTTATGCAACTCATCATCTGCAAGTAGAACTCAAGTACAACTCAACAATCGATTGGTGCCCCAGCCACCCCTTTATCGAATCAATCGTGTAGTTGTCCGAACATGAGTTCAAAATAAGTGCCATTAGGGTAACGCTCTTGCGGAACCAAATGGTGCTAGAAACGTGGAATGTAAGTATGCTCGTCAGCCGCCTTGCCCTCCCGAAGGGAATGCTACGATCAATTACGCGGTTAACGATTGGTTTGGCTTGGTGATTCCTCTTTGATGATGCCTCGAATAATGGTTGTCATATCTCTGGAGGCCCTGTTGGCAACTTCAATGACATCTTCGCCGGTGACGGGTTGTAATGCATCGGGAAGGCAAACATTGGTTACGGTTGAAAGCCCTAAAACTCGCAAACCGGAATGTACTGCAACGAGAGTTTCGGGGACTGTTGACATGCCCACAACATCTCCGCCGATGGTGCGGAAAAAACGGTATTCAGCCCGGGTTTCATAATTTGGACCTTTGACGCCGACGTAAACGCCTCGCTGAGCTGGAATGTTTTGTTTTCTTGCCAGTTGCAGTGCTTTTTCAATTAGCTCAGCATCGTAAGGCTGACTCATATCCGGATAGCGTGGGCCCAGAGAATCATCATTGAAACCAGCCAAAGGATTGTCTCCCATCAGGTTGATGTGATCATCTATCACAATCAATTGTCCCGGCTGGTGTTGAGGGTTCATGCCTCCGCTGGCACTGGTGACAATAAGAAGACTAATGCCCATGGCCTTGAAGACTCTGACAGGAAATGTAATTTGCTGGAGCGTATAACCTTCATAAAAATGAAAGCGGCCCTGCATCGCAATGACTGGAGTATTTTCGAGCTGACCACAAACAAGCTGACCAACATGCCCTAGTGCTGTTGATTTGCAAAAGTGCGGAATATCGGAAAACGGAATAGTGACCGCGTCTTCAATATGATCCACAAAGGTGCCCAGGCCTGTCCCCAGGATCAGGCCAATGCACGCATCTCGGTTCCATTTCTTCCGAATTGTTTGAACTGCTTGCTCAATTTGAATCCCAAGGTCATCCATGTTGTTATAGCTTTAATTACTTAAGAGAACCTCTGAGAATTTGTTCTCCCCCTTACGACGGGGGAGTTAGAGGGGGTTTTGTAACCTTTTCATTGCAATCAAACTCCTTTCAAGAAACTCTGGAGTCCAATTATTAGAGGATCCCTCAATGAGATTTAAGGTCCATCGTATCGCAGTTTACATGGAATCCTTAGAAATGCCCAGCGATTCGATGCGGCGGTACAATTTTGCACGGGTGAGGCCCAATAGCTCAGCCGCCTTGGCCTTGTTTCCTTTCGTTGCACTGATTGCCCGGGAGATCTCTTCTTTTTCTACCTGTTCCAGAATTGTTGATAAGGGCTGGAATTCTGCTTGTCTGGCGGGGAGTGATTTTTGTGCGTTTTTACCGGTCTGAAATCTGAAGGGTAAATGCTCGGTTGTAATCAACGGACCAGGGCAAAGTTCGCAGGCTTCCTGGATGACCTGTTTCAATTCTCTGAGATTTCCAGGCCAGGGGTATTGCTTGAATTCATCGTGAACTTCTCGTGTTAAGCCCGTGAGTTGCTTGAGGGAATTCTTGTTTGATTGTTCGACAAAATATTGACAGAGCAATTCGAAATCTTCCTGTCGATCTAACAGCGAAGGCAGCTCAATAGTCAATGTAGTAATGGCATGGAAAAATGATTTGTCGAACTTGTCTTGCTCAACAAGATCTTTCAGCTTGACAGCGGTTGAAGTGAATAGACGATATTGCGAAGGCCATTCTTTCAGTTGAAACATTTGAGCAAGCCAGGTTTGCAGGTCTAAGGCTAAGTCTTCCACATGATTTAGTAATATCGCACCAGGAGAGCTAAAGTCTCCTGCGTGATTGAGGGCATCTTTGAGGATGCGTCTTTGGTCTGTGCGAGGCAGCTGTCTGCATTCAATGGTAAGAAAAGCACGGCTTTGTTCTGAGGATTGCTGATGAATGACACGCGAAATAAATCTTTTACCTGTGCCTGAATCTCCTCGGATTTGAACGGGGACGTTTGCATTACGGGCAACCTGAATCTGGTTTGCAACACAACGCATCGCAGGACTACGGTCAATGATTGTGTCCAGATTGTACGACTGATGAGATCGCTGCGTCAGTCCAGCCAGTTCGGTATGCAGTTGTTGCGAAAATGTGGGGCTTAATGAAGGGGCTGTTTCTTGCAGCTCTGTCATAATTCCCATCACCGCAATCAGCTCTTTGGCGTGGTTATACAACGGAGAATAAAGCACGTGGGGTGAGCGAAGTTTTCCCTGGGAATCAATCAGCGAAATTTCGGTAAATAATTCCTGCCCAGCGTACACCTCGGCTGGTGGAGCCAATGAGTGCAGANCACGTTCACTCAGACTTTCCAGCATCGCGGATCGATATTTACAGACTTTTCCGATAAGTTCATCAGGTTGACAGCCTGTGATATCGACACATCCACGATTAAAAAAACGAACCCGTGAGCGATGATCAAGTATGAAAATCGGACGCACTGATTCAGTCAGCCAGGAGACGATCCCACTTTGTTTGCGAACTTTTTTGGGCATTAGAGATCAGTGTAACCTGTCTTGTCGCTAACTCGATTAGGGTTTCTGTGTATTTAAACAATAAACAAGAGGGGGAACTCCAATAATACCACCAGGCAATGGTGGTAGACTTTTTTGATTCTTTTCCCCGCAAATGTGTGTTACCATACTATACTGGGAACTGGAAATAGATAGAACCTTCAAATTGCTGTTAAGTGTAACTAGTCCATCACTGCTGCTTAAAAAAAGTAGTTTATTCAGGATGTGTGGCGGCAGAACTCGATATCAACTGCTTGAATTTACAATTTAATGCCTCGTTAGGCACTTGGGCGGTTTGTTGCTTAGCTGTAGATTGTTGATCATCGCTGATAACTCGTTTGACATGCGGAGCCCAAATAAGATGTTGCTGCTGATTTTCCCTGCTATCGATTCCAGTCGCCTTCAATCCATTCAGGATGCTGCTCCCGGTCTCGATATTGTCAATGCACAGACATTAAAGCAAGCCAACGAAGTCATGCCCGATGCAGATGCTTTTTATGGAAAGATGACACAACAACTTCTCTCTAAATCGCGTCAGCTCCAATGGATACAGTGTCCAACAGCTAGTCTGGAACATTATTTGTTTCCGGAATTGATCGAACATCCCGTCATATTGACCAACATGCGAGGATTGTTTTCAGATGTGATTGCTGATCAAGTGATGGGATATGTTGTCATGCTGGCAAGAAATCTTCATTTGTATCGAGACCGTCAGCGATCCAGGCGTTGGGCACCGGTTGGAAATTCAGATGCCAAAACAGATTTTGATCAAGCTCCCGGGACATTAACTCCAGTGGATCAATCGCATCGACATCTTGCAGATTGTGTCATGGGGATTTTCGGGGTCGGGGAAATAGGGAGTGAAGTTGCCCGCAGAGCAGTAGGGTTTGGGCTTAAAATTCTTGGTGTTGATCCGCATCCCCGATCGATTCCCGGTAGCTTAAAAATGTGTTGGGACTTGGATCGTTTAGAAGAGATGCTTCATAAAAGTGATTTTATTGTGATCGCTGCCCCGCATACTCCTCGAACAGAAAACTTGTTTGATCATCGACTTTTTGGTCAGATGAAAAATGATGCCTATTTGATCAATATTGGCAGAGGAGCCATTGTTAACTCAGACGATTTAGCTGAGGCATTGGAAGCAAAAGAAATTGCAGGGGCTGCATTGGATGTATTTGATGAAGAACCTTTAGCCGAGTCGCATCCTTTGTGGGACATGGAAAATGTCATTATAACCCCGCATATTGCAGCTGCTTCAGGCAGAGTCCCCGAGAGGCACTTGGAACTACTGTGCGAAAACGTCCGCCGATTTAATGATGGGGACGATCTGCTGAATCGGGTTGATAAAGAATCATGGTATTAACCGATCATTATTAGAGGTTCCCTGAACTGGTGTGTTTTGTAAGTCTTTAAAATCACAGTGACAAATCTGGCTTCTAAGATTGTAATCTGAACCTTTTCAAGTGATAATACATGTGATGAGCGGAATGAACAGTCACGTATTTATAGAGCATCGATTCACAGCAGAAAAGAGAGTCCGATTATGTCATGGTTGCCAAAAAAAAGTGTTGTTGTACCGGTTGATTTTTCAGGAGAATCAANACAGGCAATTGAAGCTGCTTTGGAAATGGTTGACCTCCCTGAACATGTTCACGCGGTGCATGTCATGTTTCCCTTAGATATTGTCGCACCGGGAGTCGTTTGGGGTGGTGTTGAAGAAGCAGATAGAGAAAAAGCGACTCGTAAACACGCTCAGGAATTTCTGGAAAAACATAACATGACTGGCGTCACAATTCTGACACGTGTGGGAGACCCTGGGACCGAAATTGCAGATTACGCTGAATCGATTGACGCAGATTTGGTCATTATCCCCTCACACGGATATCACGGATTCAAAAGGGCATTACTTGGCTCTGTCACCGAAAGAGTGATTCGACACGTTGATTGTCCTGTTCTTGTTTTAAGACGTTCGGACGCAGAATAACATTATACGCATTCGCGTATTTGTTCGCGAGTTGGATGTTTCCTGCCCCTGTGTCAGTGCAAGGCCACGGACGATGACGCAATGCAGGTTTCATTGAGTTTGGTATTAGTAGTGATTTATTCGACGAGGCATTGCGTCTACGAAAGTAAATAGATGGTTGATCAGAATTCAATATCGAAGACACCACTTAATCGTAGAGAGTTTCTGGGAAATAGTGCGCGCAATGCTGCTCAAGCGGCAGCGGGGGTTGTTGCGCTGTCTCAAGTAAGTCCGGTGCAGGCTCAAAGTTCTTTGCAATCTGTTGATAAGATTCGTCTTGGGTTTGTGGGCTTGCGTAATCAGGGGTCTGCGTTACTAAAAAGTTTTCAGCAGGTCGCTGGTTGTCAAATCACCGGGATGTGCGATGTTGATGAATCGGTTCGCAACAACGCGATGAAACTGGTGGAACCCAAAGGGCATCAACCTTTTTTGTGTGATGACTTCCGTCGAATACTGGACTCGTCTGATGTTGATGCGGTTGTGATTTCTACGCCGGATCATCATCACGCCTGGATGGCTGCGATGGCTTGTGATGCCGGCAAAGATATCTATTTAGAAGTTCCTACAACGCATACACTCAAGCAAGGAACTCAGCTGCAAAAGATGATATCCCAAAGTGGAGTGATTGTGCAGGTTGGATTGCAACAACGTAGCGGTTTGCATTNTCGCTCAGCAATGGAATTTCTGCATTCCGGTCAATTGGGAGAAGTGTATCAAGCCCGAGCCTGGTCTTGCATTAAAAGAAAGCCATTACGTCATTATAAGCAGTCTGCATTGAAGCATTCTATTACTCCAGCTGATTCGTTGTTGTCTGAAGATGCTCAACAGGCTTGGTTGGGGCAGGAGCAGTCCAGTGCTCTGCATCCGCTTGATTGGCATTATCATTGGCGTTGGATGTGGAATTATGGTTCGGGAGAATTGGGGAACTGGGGAATCCATTTGCTTGATGCTGCCCGCTGGGGGTTAAATGTTTCGTTGCCCTCGCGAGTGGTTGCGACCGGAAGCTGTCAGCATTTCCGTGATGGTCGTCAAACGCCAGATACGATGAATGTTCTGTACGATTATGGCGGGAAGTCTATCACCTGGGAACATCGTCAGTGGTCTTCACGGGGAGTCGAAGGGCGTTCGCANGGAGTTGCTTTTTATGGGGATCGAGGAACATTGGTGCTTGATCGTAGTGGTTGGAAGGTTTACGACCACGTACCATCGCAATCTGCCCCAGCCAGTGAGTTACGAATTACCCATGCCCAGGCGTTTATTGAATCGGTTCGAAATCGTACACAACCTGCTGCCAGTTTTGAGGTCGGGTGTGTAAGTACTCAGCTGTGCCATCTGGGGAATCTGGCATTTCAAAGCAACAAGGCATTGCATCTTGATTCAGAATCCGGCGTGTTCAAGCCTCTGGTTCAGCAGGTTTGATCGGTGTTGCACTGGCACTGTTTGCAATAGCTTTTTGATTTACCTGCTCTCGAAAATGTTGTAGCTTCTTATCGAATCGGCTGAGGTCGTATTCGTCAACACGGTCGAGTGCAATCGCGTACTCTAATGTTTTGATGGCATCATGATGCTCGCCAGTTCGCCATTGGGCTAATGCATATTGGTACTGCACAACGGGAAGTTCGGGTGTCTGTTTTACTGCATGTTCCCATAACGCATAATCGTTTCGCCAAACTGTGATGTAGCTGCTTGTTTGAATTGAACCGACAATAATCGCAATGCTCAACCCGGCAAGCAGGATTTTATGTGCCCATAATTCACTATTCTTGATGGTCTGTTCTTGTTTGATCGATTGCTTCCCGTTTGCTGTTCTTGCGAGAACGAGGGCAAGTCCCGATTCAAGGCCCTTTTGCAGGACTGCGATCAGAGCTGCAAAGAATGGAATGCATGCAAGGTACAAATATCGATCATTCATAATCGTAGTGATTGGAAATAGATTCAACACGGGCACAAGAGGAGCAAAAAAACATGCGAATGCGAATGTGATTAATGGGATTCGATCACGATTGTTCCAAATGTAATACCCTGAAAATCCCCAAGCTGTAATTGAAACAACAATAACCATTGTGATCCCGTAAATTGGTGGATCATACATGACGCTCAGTTGAGCAGGCCAAAGAAGTTGGGCGATATATTTCCACAATAACACAGCATCAACAGATAGCATTTCGAGTTTGTTTAATGCAAAGTGATGCCGGATTCCTCCACCAATAATCTGTTGTGATCCTGCGGTCGTTAATACGAGCCAGATCGCAAGCAGAATTCCAACAAATTGCCGAGACAACGCATCTGCAACGGTTTTCTTTCGGACGAACAAGTCGTAGACCAAAACGATTCCAGGAACGATAATACCTACTGCTTTACTTAATAAGGCCAGGACGAACCAGAATGTGCCCCAGAGTTCATCACGGGAACCGCGTTCTTCTCGCAGCCAGTAAAGAAGTGAAAGCAAGATGAAACTTGCTGAAAGTAACCCTTTGCGTGCTGAAATCCAAACAACCGATTCGACTTGGACTGGATGAATTGCAAACAGGCACGCAGCAAACAATGCGATTGTATGCCTTTGGGTGATTTGCTTGAGCAATACAAAAACGAGGATTGCATTGACTGCATGCAGCAAAATATTTGTGAGATGATACCCGCCGGGCCAGTATCCCCAGATGCTGCGGTCAACCAGAAAGGAAAAAATCGTAATCGGACCGTAATTTCTGGTCACTGTTTCTGTCGCAATTCCATAGAGATTGGAAAAGGACCAGCTGGAAATGAGAGTATTATTAAGAACGTACCAGGGGTCGTCCCAATTGACAAAGTCAAAACTGATCGAGGTACCAAACACTGCGATGACAATTGTGAACAGCATCGCGATTGGTCTTCGCTGTGACCATAAAGATGCCCAGGAGCATGGATGCTCGTAAGGTTTATCTAGTTGGGAGAGTTGCTGGTCGGTCATGCAATTGCCAGGGGGCGTGTTCCAAGTGAATGGTGTAAACTATTCGTCATACGCATACGCATATTTGTTTGCGAGTTGAACATTCCCTAAGTCCTTGTCAGCACAAGGCCACGAGCGAGAGCTTCNCGCAAGTATTAATTGAGTTTGGTATCACAGGAACATTGCAGTAAGTCCCTTCTGGAACGTAGCTTGCAACCGTAAAGCAGACGGCGAATAAGCAGAAAAAATCAATCGTTGTGCACGAGATTCATTGGATTAATCCACATTATAGGTAGCGAGGGAACAATCGGACTCTGGAAAATAGGGTCCGAAATGTTTGTCCCCTATTGTGCATGCGGAAATCAGGCGGTTTCTTGCAGCGATCCTCTTTGAAAAGATGCGTTGATTGAACTGTCGCGGGAAATACTTTCGGTTTTGGGGGTTGGAATTGTTTTTGCAGATACTTGGCTGGATTGTTGAAGGATAAGTCGCGTTAAATCGTCGTTTCGCTGATGTATGTCGTTTAAGAGCTGTTCCATTTTGTTGGAAAGATGTGTGTGAATTCCTAAAACAAAAAGGAGTTGTCCGCCAGCTAAAGTGAGCCAGCCTGTTGATTCTGCGATTCCCAATGAGCCAAAGCGGTTGACGATGACGATCCCAATTCCGCACGTCATCGCAATCGCGCCGCAATACACCATGAACTGCCCAAAGATTACCGACCAGTTGCGATCTTTTCGATGATGTTTTTCAATTGCCTGTTGAATTCCCAGGTCATCGATTATTTCTTCGGTGTCTTCGGCAGGAGAAAATCGTAGTCGTCCCTGACTGTTGGATGGTTGTGAGACAGGCTTTTGCGTCGTGTTCTTCATTGGCTTTTCGCTTATATTATTCTGTGCAATGACAGTCTCAGTTTGTAATTGCTTAGGTTGCTTGTAGGGTGCAGAAGATTCTTGCTGAAGTTGAGAAATGGTATCTGGGTCTCGCTTCAAAAGGGAACTTGCATCATTCTGCGAAGCCAGCGTGGTACCAAACCGAGAAGGTTGTTTCGGTTGTTTGTCTTGCAATACTTCCGGTGATATCAGAAGGGTATCTGGTTTCTCAACCAGGAATGGTTCGGTTCTGTTTATTGCTGCTTTGTTAGAAAGAATCTCTGGAGGCAGGCTCGTTTCTTTCAGAATGACATCAATGGAATCGGACGTACTAGTTTTTGGTTCGACTGCGAGTGAAGGTTCGGTAATAGGCGGCTTAACCAATTTGGGCACTAATACAGAGTCCTCCGATTCTGTTTGCAAGTCGTTGATTGAATGCTCTTCAGAGAGATTGGAACTGAACGAGGAATTCGCTTCTTCTGTTTCGGCTAATACTTCTGGCTCAGTGACTACTGATTCAACTCCCGGCAGCTCAGTTGGCTTCAGTTGCAATGGAGAATCAGATGATGCTTCAATTTCAGAGAAAACTTTGGGTTCATCGGGTTCAGATGAAAGTTTGGGAATATTGAGGAAACTGGCATCAGTCGAAATGGGATTTGATATCTCTGGTTGTGAACTAGCCATCAATTCAGCAGGTTCTACTTCTGTTTGCTTCTCTGTTGAGTCAGCCACGGGACGTTGATCTTCCCAGCGTTTGAGTAACGCATGAGCACTTTGGGCAATCGAAGTTGCCCCGGATTCGTTGGTTGAGGACAGATTATTGCTGCACTGAGGGCACTGTAAAGTCCCGGTATTTTCGCTTGATTCAGTTATTGTCACATCTGTTTGACAGTGATTACACCACATATCCACTCCTGGGCATCTTAAATTTCNCAGAATTAATAATGAATTCTGATCGTATTTTATGTTCGTCACATTGAGCAACCGCACCTCGCAATTGTCAATTAGCGTTGTTCATAGCAGAAAAGCTTAAATAGAGGCAAGATGAATATTTTCGAGTCTCGCGATATGGCGAGGTTCTCATTAATTCATTTTATTTATGCGTGATACTTGCTGAGGATGGCTTTGGTCGGAATAATCAAGTATCAATTGAGTTTGGTATATATCTACAGAACGGACGGTTCTNTCTGGTGGATAATACCAAACTCAATTNATATTTGCGAGAAGCTCTCACTCGTGGCCTTGTACTGACAAGGACTTAGGGAGTGTTCAACTCGCAAACAAATATGCGAACGCGTATAACGATAAGAATCGGCAATTTGCGACAATTAAATCGGAGAAGAAAAATGGCGAAAATTCGTTTGGGGAATGTTCCTGATTATTATGTTTCTAGATTAGCACTGCTTTTTGCAGTGTTGTTGATGCCTGCTGATCAGTTGTTTGCACAGGGATCGATCAAGTTTAAGGTTCAGCGGTTAACTGTTGATGCAAACGAAGGGGTTGATGTTGCAGACGTCGATCAAGATGGCAAGCTGGATGTTGTTGCAGGGCGGAACTGGTATCGGGCACCAGACTTTGTGCCTCATCCACTGCGAGGCATTGAAGACTGGAATGGCTATGTCACCAGTAATGGCGATTTTGCTTATGACGTGAATGGCGATGGATGGGTTGATGTGATTGCAGGAGCATTCCTGTCAACAGAAATTAACTGGTTTGAAAATCCCAAAACCGAAGGGCTTCGCTTGGGGCAGATGTGGAAAAAGCATTTGATGGTGGATTCGAAATTGACTCAGAACGAAGGAAGTATGTTTACCGATATCGATGGAGACGGTAAGCCTGAATTTCTCGTCAACAGCTGGAACAAGGCTAACCCCATGGTTGCCTGGAAATTATCAACTGAAGACCGCACTGAAACAGTGACCGTTAAAAAAAACGGGAAGAATGTTGAAGTCGAAAAAACCAAAAATGTGCCCTCGTTGTCTAAAATCCTGATTGGTGAAAGGGGCAATGGGCACGGAATGGCTATTGGCGATATCAACAATGATGGTCGTGTTGATATTTTGGTTGGAGAAGGCTGGTACGAGCAACCGGAAAATTATTCAGCTGACAAACCTTGGATTTATCATGCAGATTGGGCCGATTGGCACGCAGCTGTTCCTTGTGTTATTGTCGATGTGAATGGGGATGGCAAGAATGATGTCATCTGGGCCAAAGGGCACGATTATGGAATCTACTGGTGGGAAGTTACCGGACAGAATGCAGACGGTTCTTTGCAGTGGAAAGAACACGAAGTTGACAAAAGTTTCTCTCAGGCTCATGCGTTACATCTGGCTGATTTGGACGGTGACGGTCAAGATGAATTGATTACCGGGAAGCGGGTTTATGCTCATAATGGAAATGATCCCGGGGGAAAAGAACCTGGCATCGTTTGTTATTATACCTGGGATCGCAAAACCCTGAAGTTCACTAAGCACGATATCGATACCTCTGGAAAAGTAGGAATCGGGCTACAAATTCGAACTGCTGACCTGAATGGTGACGGCAAACTCGATATCGCAGTCGCAGGAAAATCAGGAACTCATGTTCTGATTAATCTGGGAAAATAATACTTAAGCATCCATGCTTGAAGTACAGAACCTCCGACCGTAATGGTCGGAGGTTCTTTTTTTATGCATAAAAGAAAATGCGGGTAGCACAGACGATCCCGTTCAGGGTCGTCTGTGTTGCGTAGCAACCCGAGGAATTGGCACTCCAGGGATTGCCGGAATTGCTTTGTGTTCATTTTGAGCAGCACCTCAAAGATGAAATTTTCATCTCATGCAAAATCCGTTTGAAGTAGTCATATTCCGGGCTACTTCACTGCGACAATGTAGGGTGGCGTGCTTGCACTCACCTTCGTGTGCCTGTTGATTCTCTAGAACCCAAAAGATGGGTGAACCTGTCGGTCGTCAATTCTGTGAGCATGGATAATCAAGTGCCGACAGAACCACCCAGTCTACAGAACTGAGAGTGATTACGGAATCGAAATGAAATTACTCACACGACCCTGGACGGGATCGTATGAGCTACCCGGCTCTAATCGGCAACCTCTAAGTGACAGGGGTTATCGCCAGGTTAATTCTTTTGTTTGATTGTTCCATGCATGGGCAGGATCTGTTGTGTTGGTCGTTAGTAAGACGCCGTTTGTAGAAAGTTTTGCAGTCGTCCAGCCGGTGGTTGATTTCGTTTTGTCAGCGACATAACTCGTTGCGAGGCAATTGACGATATGGATGCCTTTGTGCTTTGCGAATCCTCTATCGTGAATATGACCATGGAAATACGCTTTGACATGCTTGTGAGCCTCCAGGATTTCCCAAAGAGGTTGCGAATCGATCAATCCGCCTGGGAAGTGCAACGGGTCACCGCCCAGTCTTGGGTTTTGATGGACCATAATGATTGCGGGTTTGTCATTCATACGGTCCAGTGCGTCAGCAAGCCAATTGAGTTGCTCTTTGCCAATTTCTCCTTGAGTGACCATGGTTTTGATGAGTGCATCAAGCAAGAAAAAGTTTGCATGTTTGGTTTGCACCACTGCAATATGCTTAGACTGCACCGGAGATTCGTTGAGTTGTTGCTCTTGCATTACCTGATAGAAAGTCTCACGGTTATCGTGATTTCCCATGGTGAGATGCAGGTTGATATTCGCGGTTTGAAGTGGTTTAATTAACTTTGCGAAATGACGATAGTCTCCCGGCTGACCATCATGCGAGGCCAGATCACCATTGATAAGCACCGCAGCAGGCTTGAGCTTTCTAGCAATGATCTGGCTGACAATCTGATTCAAGTTTTTGGGACGGGCAGAAGTCGGGGGATGTTTTTCTCCAATGTGAGTGTCGTTCAACAAGCAGACAACGTCTTGTTCAATCTGCTGTGTGTTTGAGGTCGCGTGGGAACTGCCTGGTACAGAAAAGGCAACCACGCCGGCTCCTAATGTCCCAAGAAATTCTCTTCGTGTAGATGTTGGAATGTGTATTGGCATCGGATTATCCTGACTGGTCAGAGTGTTATTATTAAATGTTTAGGGAAGCTCTGGAAATTGAAGTCCAGAGCTTCTTTGGAGACAGATTGAGTATCAATGCATGTTAAATACCCCCTCTAACTCCCCCTTCCCAAGTGGGAGAACCAAAACTTTTAGAGGCACCTAAATGTTTACTCATCTGCGGCTGATTGTCGTAACAGCTTCAGTGCTGATTCAACCAGCATTTCACCGCTGCCTGGTTGGACGTTGGAGTTGGTGACTTCGTAACTTCCTCCCGCACACGCGGCCCGTGTAGGGATATAATAAGTCTCGACACAGTTCGATAATTCGATAATTAAAGTTGTTCGAAAAGGAGAGGCTTGTTTAATTGCCAGGCCAAGATCTACAAAAACCTCCCCAGGCAAAAAGACGATTGCGACTTCATTTCCGATCGTCATTGTTGTTACTTCTACGGGTAGAGATTCGCCAATCCCACCCCAGGCGTGAGAACTACGTCGATTCAAATAGTCAGCTTTTTTGTCAGGTGAAGTTTTATGTCTCAGTTGATCAATGAAAACAGCTTTGTGAGATTCAACCCGGTCAAAGAAAGCAACATTTTCGCCTGCATCTTGCAGCTTCAAAATATGTAATGCTTTTTCAAGTTCGTGTTTACGGATTACTTGAAGAGGCAAATGAACAGTTTCTGAGCGTACTTGGAATTTAGGATCTTTCACCGCAACCAGTTTCGACAGGGCAGGGGAGATTGTCTGTGCCAGTGAAGTCCCGATGATTTCAGTGGTGTTGCGTGTTTTTCTGGTCGGATCTGAATGGTTAATGTCGCCACATGTTCCAGCACCAAATACAGAGATGAGTTGATCGCCGAATTCTTTTCGCATCGCTTGTTCGATGAAATATGGAAAGTCAGCACTCCATGTCTGCTTGTTCTTCCCGCCAACCGTATCAAGGTGTAAAGCGAAATTACTGATTAGTCCACGAGTTGTTTTCCCGTCAGAAGATTTGATTAGAAGTAATCCAATTTCAGGATCAATTGGGCCAGCTGCTCGCAAAACATCGGGGTTGCTTAGGCTTTGCCATGTTTTGACCGAACCATCTTTCATGACAAATCTGCGATTGAATGAAACCGGAAATGTTTGTTTTGCAGAGCCTGCTTCTAGAATCGCAGGTTGTGCAGCAGTATGGGCATTGATGATGGCTTTAGAAATCGAGTCGATTAATTGAGCGGAATATGAGTTTGCTTTATCGGTTTTTGAATTCTTATCCAGATAAGCATAAAGCCTGCGTGAGTAATCGGGTGCGGTGTGCGAATGAGTTGCTGAGAGTACGATGTTTTCGACTGGGATGCCGGTTTTTTTTGATGCTTTGTTTCGCACTTCAAGATAGAGATCGCGAGATATTCCAGTGAGATCTGCAATGACAAAGGCTGCGGTCTGGTTGTTGCCTCGAAACACAACAGCCTTGGCTTTGAGTGGATCAGTCGTTCCAGTTGCGAGT
>JAESQE010000013.1 GCA_016765335.1 Planctomycetaceae bacterium | reverse complement strand
ACTCCCCCTTCGTAAGGGGGAGAACCAATTATTAGAGGTTCTCATCACTTCAAACGGTTTGCTGGAAGAAGTCTTTTGTTTTTTCGGGGGCAGCTTCTATGATCAATAAGCCGTGGACGGCTTCTCCGGTTGGTTGGTTAGCCTGAAGCATTAATTGTTCTTCGCTACGTGTACTCACCAGAACGGTTCTGGAAGACGTGGTTTGTCTTTTTAGAATTTCCTCTTTGATATTTTCAGATGAAAACTGCCTCCCGGGCCTCGCGATTGCAAGTTGGTCGAGCCAGGTGTGAACCTGCTCCCCTCGCTTGCTGCCATTCCACTGCAAGGTTTCTGCACCCAGGCAGATAAAATCGAGCTGCTGTGCACCGCATTCCTGAATGTGCTTCCAGCCAATAGTCGCAGCCAGCGAAACTGCATTTTCAACCAGCTCATCCTGCTCAATTGTAGCCTTCTTTTTGAGATCCGCAGAAAGTCCGTTTCGTAATGTTTCATCCTGCCAAAGATCAAGGATTAANAAGAGACGCTGATCTCGCAATTCTNTGTATTCCCGGACCATCAATTCGTTGCGTCGTGCAGAGGTTTTCCAATGAATGGATCGCAGTTCGTCGCCGGGTCTGTATTCACGAATNCGATGGAATTCGTCGTGATGAGAACCTGCCTTTCCTTTGGATAAACGGCTGGCTTCATCTCCTTGGCTAACGCGTCTGTGCCACCATTGTGCCAAGACGCCAATTCGAGGATGAATAAATATTTCATCCTGTAGTTCAACCAAACGCCCTCGCTCGACAATCCCCAATGGGAATCGTGATGTGATTCGCACTGGTCCCAATGTGTAACGACCTCGCTGCATGAAACGAACCTGATACTGACCTTTTCGGGAAGAATTTGCAGGGATTTGCGCAAAGACGATTTTCCCGGTGAGGTGTTCGCGTGGGCCAACAATCTGGTCCTCAACAGTAACTAACGCAGAAGGGATAATGCGTTTTTTATTGAACAACGTTATATCAATCGAAGTTGGCNCGCCGACCATTAATCGCCGGGGAAGGTTGCGGGAAAGCAATAGCCTGCGAGTCATCGCGTAAGTCACGCCGCCATTAACAATAAATGGGCCTGCCATCAAAGCAAAAACTAACATTAAAGTATTGGTTTTGCTGAACAACGCTCCTAAAAGCATGACGGTAAGTATTGCAATATAAACTTGCCCTTCGATAGGCAGCCGAAACAGGTTATGAGATTGCTGATTCGTCAGGGAACTCGCGTTTGAATTTCCTTGGCGTAACGGCATGCGGGACGAGCTTTGATATTCGAGCAAAGTTTTCATGCCCCAGACAGATGTCATCAACAGCAGCAGATAAACGCCCCAAATCACAAATTCAGGAACCAACTGATGCAAAACATCTGTTACTAACTCCACCACCAGCAACCCCAGTCCGAGCAGCATTGCCGCCCAGGAAAAGAGAAGTGCCGGCCAGGATGTCTTGTTGGAAATTGACATAATAAAGACATGTTTCTCTGGTAATCGTCTTGAATCAGGATACTCTGGTCTATAGAGAACATTTTACCAGACAATACTTGGCCCTCAAGAGTCCCTCCCAAAAATACGTTCTTATCCTTTAATTTATGCGATTTGATCTGTGTTGCAGCATTTTGGCAGATAGTAATTTGTTAGCAATACTAAATAAGAAATCATACCAATTTCAATGAAAACTAGCGGCAAGTCATCGCTCGAAACCCTGTAACTGCAAGAGTTTAGAGAATATTCAGCGAGACAGAAACTACGCGAAGGCGCGCCAGACGCTGGACAACGAGAAAACATCATGTCGGATTCAAATCGCTCACACTCAAAACAAGATCGTCCAACGCCTCCCGGCTCAGACATCTTTGGTGGTTACCCGCCCCCCAGTTCTCACTCAATAGAAAGTATTGCCAGACCTGCAATGTCAGCTGGTAATTCCCGTTCGCAAGGAATGGATCGTTTCCTGAGAACGGTGCTCTCGTTTGTGGGAATCATTGCTGTTTTTATTCTTCTGGTTTTCTTACTGAAAAACATCTCTCCTGATGCGAATGAATCGATGGATCTTAATTCAGCAGCCCAACTGGGAGATCCAGAATTTGTTCAAGAACCAGAGACCGACATCATTGGTGACTGAAGCAGATTTCACGGCTGAGAACGCAGAGATTCACTGGTAGGATGCGGTGCTTGCACCCATCTTAGTGTGNCTTGTGTATTCATGGTGTCCAAAACGCTGGCTGAACCAGTCGGTAGAAAGCCCGCTTGCTAACGTCATCATACAATACGCAAATGCGTATTATTCCTCAGTAGATTATTCAGCCTGTTCTTCTTTTGCTTCTGCCATTTTGAGTTGCCGCATTTTTCGATAGAGATTCGAACGATGCAATCCCAGAAAACGTGCAGCTGCGGTCATGTTGCCTTTTTTTTGTGCGATTGCCTGTCGGATAAATCGTTGTTGAAAATCGAGTGTCGCTTCGGTTAATCCCAGCGAAAAATCATTCGTAGAAACTTCACTTTGTTTTCTGCATAGCTCTGCAACATCTCCCAGAGAAACTTGCTCACTCTGGCAAGTCAAAGCAATTCGCTCGATTGTATTTTTGAGTTCTCTCACATTGCCCGGCCACGAATATTGTACAAGTTCCTGGATCGCTTCAGTAGAGCAACTCAGCAGATGCTTGTTGGCAGCTTGACAGTAAATTTTCAAATAGTGATCCACCAAGACCGGGATATCATCAACTCGCTCTGCAAGACGGGGAAGATCAATCGAAACAACAGCCAGGAGATAATACAGTTCTTCTTGAAATTTTCCTTCCAGTATCTGATCGGTTAACCTCGTGCTGGTCGCTGCAACCACGCGAACATCAACAGGCAAGGCTTGATCACTTCCGGCAGAAATCACCTCGCTTTGTTCCAAAAGATGCAACAATACTGCTTGGTCTTCGAGACTCAATCGGGCAACATCATCCAGAAACAGAGTGCCTTGATCTGCTTCTAAGACCGCTTCATTCAACGCGGATTCTTGCGCGTCAGCACAATGCATTACAACAAACGGCTTCTGAGCACGATCGCCTCGATAATGCAGCGAGCAAGCAACGGTTTGTTTCCCAGTCCCTGCTTCACCAGTAATTAATACAGGCAAATCGTTTGAGCAAAGTCGATCAATATGTGATTGAATCGCTTTGGTTGCAGGGCTTTGACCAACGAACTGGCACTGGGCAAACTTTTCAGCATGCAGGTCGCTTTGCCTGCGAGCCAGTTCCTGTTCTGCTTGAAGTTTCTGAATAGAAATCGCTGCATTCTGAGCCAGCAGTTCGAGCAGAAACTGGTCTCTGTCTGAAAACTTTCCCGAGACTTTATTCAGACATTCAAAAGCACCAATAATTTGCTGCTTTTCATCAAGAAGTGGAACACACAGAATGTTTTTTGTTTGAAATCCATTTTGTTGGTCGAGCTGGCTTTCAAAGCGAAAATCTGTTTTGACATCAGGGACGATCAAAGAATTCCCCGTCTGCACAACTTCGCCCACAATCCCTGAATCTTCAGCAATAACAAACTGCTTATTCTGCAAGCCAGTCGCAGGGCTTGCGATGAGCTGCTTGGTCCGATCATCACGAATGAAAATTGTTGCTCGTTCACATTCGATTAACAATGTCGATTGTTCCGCTAACAACTCTAGCAATTCCTGAGTTGTTTTTGTCTTACGTAATTCCGTAAAGTCGCGACAAAGCAGCAACAGAGATTCTGATTCTTGTTTCGATGAAAATGCCTGGTCGAGCAGTCCCCAGATTCTTTCCAGAAAATGCACCAGCAGCGAAACCAAAGGGAGTGAATCTTCCCGGATGTGTCTGCCCGAANGAACAAGAATTTCCAAAGGCAAACCGCCAAGCGTCGCGTTCAACGGGCAAGCGATNTGTCCCCAGCCGTTGGCGGGAACATCGGGCACAAACCCGCAAGCATTGCGTTGACTGGCTTGTTCAAGCCAGGCCAAATCCGGCTTCCCCAAAGAGCGGCCTCCCAATTTAACAATTGGTTGCCAGGCCGGCTGTCTGCCAAAAATCCCAATCCCCTGACACCCCAGATGCCCTTGGATTACACCCAGTGAATGTTCGAGATACTCAGTCACCGACTGCGAATTATCCGCTAAGGCGAATCTCGTCGAATCCTGCAAGCAGGCAAACACCGTTTCCAGAGTCGCCCGTTCCTCTTGAACAGGAATTTCAACCTGCCCACCAGCCGAATCTAACCATCCCTGTTCATTACTCATTTCACTGCCAACATTTGCCCTGAGAGAATTATTCGCCGAAAACCGAATCTGATGCCAAACTCAATTAATACTTGCGAGAAGATATCCTCGTGGCCTTGTACCGAGAAGGACTTAGGGAACATATAACTCGCAAACAAATACGCGAATGCGTATGGTATCAATATGACTTCATTCTGGCGATGTGTAGTCTCATATTGCAAGTCACAGAGATCAATATGATGTCAGAAGTTAGATCTCTGCTATTCAATCAAATCACAAAAGTAGGGCGTTCGTTCGACTTTAGGGAGCACTTGAGGCTGATAAATCGTCAAAAATGCCTCTGCCAACTTGTGCTTTTCCCAGTCGCCTTTGGCTTCCCAGCGTTCGCACAGAATAAAAGTTTGCTGATCATCCTGAGCCTGGCAAACCTCGAAACAGACACAACCCGGCTCTGTTCGCGAAAGTTGCCCCGCCTTGCGTAACAACTCCCGAACATCATCGACATCTGCGGAATGAGTCACTTTTAAGATTACATTGATACAAAACATACTCGAATCTCCTGTTTGTGGTTCAACTCTTGAAATGGGCAGAATATATTTCACCACGAAGGCAATTTCTACCTTCTCTTTTCTCTCTGTGTCCTCTGTGGCT
>JAESQE010000012.1 GCA_016765335.1 Planctomycetaceae bacterium | reverse complement strand
GAGCACACGTCGCCCGAGAAAAACTGGTTCCTTGACGCACCAGTTTATCCAGGTTGGGTGTTTGGATCAGTGGATTCCCCAGTGCACCAATCGTATCGGGGCGTTGGTCATCTGATAACAGAAATAAAATATTCGGTTGATTTCCCTGTTCTGCAAATGCGTATTGCCTGGGGAATGTCAATAGAATCAAACTGAGAAATAAGATGAGGTGTCCCGGCAGTGATGTTCTCAGCAATTTATGAAGCTTGATCATAGACCTGTTCCCCAGTTGTTGGTCAACATTGCACAGAGCCAACCAGTGATCTCTGCTTGATAAAACGAATACGCTCTGGGCAGCGTATGAAACAAATCCGGGGATCGCAACAGCACCCCATTTTTAGGACTGCCCAGCAAGGCATGGCAGGGTGATGTGTTCTCTGGCCCTTGTCCCACTACGATGGTCCTCGATGCACGATTCGTTGACGCATTCAATGCATTAATTACTACTTCCAACACGATTGATCTAAATGGCAGGTTCCGCTGGAGGTGTCTGTTTTGCGGGCGGATCTTTTCGTTCCCAAGTGCCATCGAGGATTTTTTCGATGGTTTCTTTCATCGCGTTAGCAGCTGTGGGGCTATAGCCAGTTTTAACGTATTCGATGACGCCTTTGGGGCTGATGATGACTGTGTGAGGAATGCCGGAGACACCAAATTGTGAGCCAATTTCTCCCGTTGAATCTAACGCGACAGCTGGGCTGAGATTCTCTCGGGCAAGAAAAGCCCGAACCGGCTGTGCAGATTCTCTGAGGTTGACAGCTACGAAAATGACCTTGCTGGAATCGAATTGCGATGTGGTTTCAATGTATCCAGGCAGTGCAAGAACGCAGGGGCCACACCAGCTTGCCCAAAAATCAAGAACGACGACTTTGTCCGCATGGTCGGACAATTTGAAAGTGCTTCCGTCGAGCATGGGCAATTCAAAATTCGTTGCAGTGGTTCCCACAAGTTGATGACCGGAAGAATCACTATCCGGGAGATCCCATTCAGGTTCGGGAGCAGATTTTGTAATCCATTGAGCAAAGACATCGTAGGAATCTGTTTGCATATTTCCCAGAATGAGTTCTTTGATCGAAGCTGAAGGGATCGAACATTCTCCAAGTATGCTGGAATGACCTTTCAGTTTATCAAATTCAGCTAATTGAGGCTTCATGCTCAGAGAATAACCGTGCGCGAGTCTCAATTGAATTTCAGAGGGATCGGTTTTCAATTCTTCAACAGGTTTTTGAGGTTGTTCCAGGTTCTGTTCCGGCTGATCCTCTTGTATTGGTACTGGCTTGGGGAGCCAGATGATCGATGCAATGCGTTCGCGTTGGAAGCGGAAAACTTCCAGTTTAGATTCGAACGAGATCTGCTTTTCGTCAATGCTCAGTAATCGCCCTCGTAAAAGATCGCCATTGGGGGCAACTATTACATGTGTGGGAGGATCAGCTCTGCGGAATCTTGGAATTGTCAAGGTTCTTAGACGAGCTTCTTCCTGGATGTATTGTTTCACTGCGGAGCCGGATGTGCTGTTGACTTCAAATTTGGAAATTCGAAACCCTCGAACAATTTTATTGGCGTTGTTGCTCTTCACTCCACCAGTACTTCGAACTCCAATGAAGGAAGTAGACAGGAAAATCCCTTTTTCCTGTGCCCCATTTCTGTTCAACGGGGTGGAGAAAACTTTTTCGCCATTGATCGAAACGTGAATGGCACCATCTCTGGTGAGTAGCTGGATTTTTGCTTGAGAATCTGGACAAGGAATGATTCGTTGTTGTCCTTGCTGCATTCCCCCAAAACCCAGCCGCCTTCCTTGCTGTTGGGGAGTTCCTTTGGAAACCCAGAGATTTTCTCCGGTAGAATTGATTTCGATTGCAGTCACTGTTTTGGAGTTGTACTGATTGGAATTGAGTACATTATCGGAGTTGAGAAAAATCGTAATCTTGGCATATTGATTTGCAGCCCAGTCCAATTGGAATTGAACATCGTCACCAGTCAGGATATCTGGATTCGCTAAGGTGCAGTTTCCACTGGGAAACAGAACATTGTCGGCAGAGAGTTTAGCAGAACCTGTTGTGGTCCATTTTTTGTCGGTGAAGTCTTTCTTAGAGGCTCTTTTTGAAGATGCAAACTCGATGGCTTTCACCTGGTCGTGAGCCACAAGGTTTGCCTTAGACATTGGGAACTTGACTTCAATCGCGTCTTGCGTGAGATTGATCAATTGACAAGGGAGTACATCGTTGTTTTTCAGAAACAGAACGTCTGGAAACGCTTTGACATCGAACATAAGATCTGGGTGTTTGTTGCCTCGCAGGAACTTCGCTTTTCCTTCTGAGTTGAGTTCGCTCGTATTCAGGCCGCCAATTGGTTTCCATTTGATCGGAGCAGTCGATTGGTTTTCGATTATCAGATGTCCGCGAAGTGTCCCGCCGTTAAAGAAAACTTTATCGGGAGTTTCGGATTCGGGAGTTTCGGATTTCGTTTGAGGCAAGTGGATTTTATGAACTTGAGANAATGAGGAGAGGATTGGTTGCTTTGAGTAGTCGGTCAAAACTTCAATATTGGAGTTTTTCACGTTGACGAGTTTTCCAGAGAGTAGCCCGCCATCTAGCCATGTGATTTGCAGGTTTTCGCCAATGTCTTCTTTGTCTCGTCCGTCTTCCAAAGAAATACTGGAAATCTTTTCGATTGGAATTGAAGTTTGTGTATCAGCTTCGCCAAAGAGAATTGATTTCGTCTGTTGATCAACTCCGATTAACTTACCGTATTTGATGACACCGTCGGTCAATTGAATGCGAGAATCNCCAGAACGCAGGGGTTGAGGGAAGTCGCCATTCCAAGGGTCAATACGCAGGTAATTGAGAGTCAGTTCGTCCCCTTCGTTTTGCAGATAGAAGCCTGCAATTTTTGAAGTAGATTTTGAGCCATCGACCTCACCAAGTTTTTTACCGGAATGCGAGTAAATCGCGAGGAGCTTTTTCTTTTTGTCCAGATAAATATGCAGATGGACTTTTCGCTGATCTTTTTTCATCAAATCCAACTCGACAAAATCGTATCCCGAAAGTGCAACCAGTGTTTCTTCCCAGGATTCGATTCTCAGGCAATCGTTCTTGTTTTTACCCAGCATCAAAGAGAACGCAGGGAGACTTGTGGCTTCAATGACACATTCAATTTCGCAGCGGTCAGGGAAATTGAATTCGCGATACAGGCCTTCGTTTTTCGAAGTTGAAATGCGACCATCACTTAATGCTTGCCAACTGGTAATCGGGACAGCCGCTGCTTTCTTTTGAGGAACAGGCACCCTAATCCCGAGAAAATTGATGCCTTGGGGTCGTCTGTATGTAGGCTTGGCAGCTTCAGGATTGGTCCAGCCTTCGAGTCCATGGGGACCAAGGTAAGTTGACATGGAATTGTTGACTCGGCGAAGTGTGCGGACTTTGTCTTGTATCAATTCGACTGTGCCATGTCGTTTGCTGTCGATGATCATCGTCTGGGCATTGATCGCCTTTAAGTGACCGAACAGAATGTCGCCGTTTTTCATGACAATTCGAAATGTCTGGCGATCTTCACCAGTTGGCTGCTTTGTTTCAAATCGAATTGTTGATAACGCATCCAGGCTCAGTTGGAGAGGTTCAACAAAGAAGGGAGATTTCCAGACGATTTGCTTCGGGCCTGCTGAGACGATGGAACCATCTAAACTGTCTCCATTTTTCCAGAAGAGTTTTCCTTCTCTGGCTGTCGGCGGAAGTTCAGCTTGATCGCTGGATGCGATCGCAGCTGTTGCCTCGGTCTGTTCCTTGGCAGGGACAGAAACGCAGACAAACAGGCAGCTGAAGCTGAGCATTGTAATTAACAGAAATTTAGTCATGCGAACTCTCGGTATCTTGCAGTGGTGATCATCGTTCGTAGATTGGCAAAAAGCGATAATTCAGGGCTAATGCCAGCAAGGACATTGCTGTGCCATAGGCTTGTCCGTGGCTGCTTTTGAAGCTGCCATCATCGGCTTGTTGCTCTTTGAGAAGCCGAATCGTACGGAGGTTCCATTTTTGCCATGCGGCGAAATCACCCTGAAATAACGCTTGGGCTGTATAATAGCGATTGTAAAACGGATAGTTTGATTCCATCTGTTCCAGGCCTGCGGTGACTTTAGAAGAGACCGCTTTGTATTCGTCCAATTTNTTTCTGTGCCCGACGGCATAAACCAGCATGGCAATGGTCTGAACATTTCTGGATCCACCACCAATACCTGAATAGCCTACGCCTCCGGTTTTGCTTGTCATCTTTTGGAAGTAATCGAGTGACTTATCAATCGCTTCGTTTGGGATTTTAATTCCTGCATTACGAGCCGCCAATAGTCCCATCAGAACAGCGCCAGAAACAGAAGTATCTGCGTCGGTTGATTCTGGAGAATATCGCCAGGCTCCCCATTGGTTATTCTTTTGAGAAGTGACCGCACATCGCACTGCCAGTTCAAGAGATTCTGCAATCGTCCGTCTGCCCGAGGAATCGCTGTCGCCTTGCCAAAGCAAATCGTCATCCAACACGCCATACACTTCAGCCATCCCAAGCATTGCGAACCCATGATGATACATACTGCTGGGGAAATAGCCTGTTTTTTCGTTTTGACTTCGAATCATATGACGCACGGCTTTGCGGATGTTCTCACTATATTTTCCGAAGTTCGGATCTTCTCCGCTGGCAAGGAATGCCATCACAGCCATGCCGTTTATGCCTGCTCCATTCTGATAACTGGAACCTGTCCAATCTCCTTTTTCAGTCTGGTTTTTTACGAGCCATTGCAATCCTCGCTGATAAATTGCATCAACATCAGGTGGCACCGCAGCCCCAAAGCGGATTTCGTTGTCCTGCGCAATACAACTTTGGGATGACGGGAATAGAGTCATTACCAGCAGCAGTAAAATGCAAGTCGGAATGTGTTTGCTTATCATATTCATTCTTCTGGGTATCGTTTCGCAGGGTCCATTAATGCTGATCATTTTACAGCAGTGCAAGACTTCCCGGCACATGGTGGTCCGTCAATGTGGACTCTACGGTGGGCATTAGTNTCGTTGATCCAGTGCATTGAAAAAGGCATCTAAACCATCACGAAATNCTTCAGGGAGTTGTTCGCTGGCNACGCCACTGAGCTGCTCAACAGAACGGTCTTCGATAAANGCATTTGGATCAGTGCCNGGGCCGTGCAACGCCAACGCGGACTGATTTGTATCGCCGCCACCACCTCCACCAGGAGTTGAACCGCCACCGCCTCCGCCCCCTTTGGGGTTTACTCTTTTTGATTGCAGCAGAAGTTCGATCGCTTCGGTCTCAGCTGCAATGGCAGCTGGCCCGGTGCTGGGACGGCTTAAAATAACAAAGGCATCCTGCATCGCGTCTTTGGCTAAGCCAATGAATTGCAATTCTTTGCCGAACTTTTTCTCTCCCTCTGGTAACGCACGAATATCCTTGAGCACATTGCCTGTGCGAGTAACTAAATCTTTTTGCGTCGTTGCTTGCAAGTCAGCTTTTTCTTCAAATTCATCTTGCTTGATCGCTGCTTTGACTTGTTCTAAAGAGCGTGTTTCGTCGCGCAGGTCCATTTCTCCTTCGAGTATTCGCATCACTTCAAGCACAATCGAAGGAGGTAAGCTGGCTCCCTTGCAGCCTTTGCAGGCCCCGCATTTCGAAGGGGAGACCATTTCTTCGGCCCAACGATCAAAGGTATCTGCCCAGAATTCCGCTCGGGCAATCGATTCTCCAGACAGGTTGGCGTTGATACGCTCACTTAAGGAGTTCAGTTTATAGACAGCTTCTGTCTTTTCCAGTTCTTCGAGGATTTTCAGTAACTTGTTTTCACGTTTACGCCCGTAGTAGGCTTCGAGATCGGATTGAATGTTATAAAGGTTACGGCTTTGAGCGACTTCGCTTTCTGCAATTTTTCCCATTCGAGCCGTTTGACGTTCATCAAGTGCCTGTTCTTTTACACCAAAGCCCTTAAACAGAGTGCGATTCAAATCGGTAGCAACGCCCAGTTGACGCCGAGATGCACCCTTAAGACGTTTGACAAAAGTGCTGTTTTCTAAGTCGTCCAAAATTGCCTGCATATCCTCTCGCAATTTGGCAAACTCTTCGAGTAAATCTTCCTGCTCTTCAACAGCTTCATCTACTGGGTTTTCTTCTTTATCTTCCTCTTTTTTCTTTTTGTCGTCTCCCGGAGGCGGGCCACCTTGCAGGACCGTTGTGGGTAATTTTAGACTGCCTTTGCTCGGTTTTTTCTTTTTTTGATCGCCTGGTTTAGCCTCTGGGATTTTGTTGAAGCCCGATTCAATATCGACCAGTTTAGGAGCTGCTTTGGTGGGTGCTTTAGATTTTGACTCTTTGGCACCTTTGCCGGTTTTGTTACTTCGATTGTTGCCTGCCGTTTTTCCAGATTTACCAGATCCAGGTTTGCCTTGCCCGGATTTCGGTACCGAACGGGCAGCCTGGGCGAGCAGATCAGCAACAGAAGGCATTTTGTCTTCGGAGATGGCTCGCAGCTGTTTGAGGACTTCAGCCCAAGTGTCAAGATGGCCAACAAGCATTTCGGGATTTCGAAGTGCCTGCTTGATCAGGCGATCTCCTTGATCGGTCACTGCTCCCAGACGGGCTGCGTTAGCTCGTTCAGAGGCGGCTTGTTGTTCAATTCTACGTTGGGTATTGGGAAGCTGAAGTTGCTTTGAATCCATCCTGCGAATCTCACGATTTTCATCGTGCAGACGGACCTCTTCTTCGTAGACATCATCAGCCAGCGAAGCCCATCGTTTGAGTTGGTGCGTCATCCAGATGGCATGTTCAGCCGGAGTCATCACGTGTAGTAATACGACAGAAGAATAAGCTCGTCCTCGTGTGGGATGGTAATCTTCAGCGTAGGCTCGCAGTCTAATTGTTTGCGGGCGGACCTGATCACTTTCTGCGGAAAAAGTGGCAATGGCTTGTAAGTCTCTCTTCTCAGGGGCACCGCGTACAACAATCTTTTCACCTGTATCTGGGAATGGATTTCGAAGTGGGTCTGCAACACCTTCCCATTCCAAACCGACCTGTTTCAAGCCGAAATCGTCGTCTGTTTGGANTTCAAGGCGGATCACATCGGTTGATAGGATCACTTGCATCGGTTCGGTTTGACGCATGGAAATGGAAGGGGCGGCATCTTCTACAGGATTGATTTTTAATTGAAAAGCATCCTTCGAACTCAAGCCGAGTTCATCTTTCCAGTGAAATTTTAGCAATTCGGTTTCAGCGACTGGGATGGTCTGTGTTGTAATTTGATTGCCACTGATTGAAGAATCATAACCTTGGAGCGAAGCTGATTGCAGGGCACGGTTAATACTTGCTTCAAACCGGACAGACGAATTTTTGAGGACAGAAATAATTCCCCCTCGCACATCACGCGATAAAGGATGTGTGTATTGTAAGTAGTCGGGCAGATCGATTGTGGCCTGCATCGATTCCAATTCCGGCCGGGTGGCTGTTTGAATTTGAATCGTTTCTTTGACATCTCCAATCGAAACATACAGCGAGAACTGATCTGTTTGTGGCGGAATATGGAAGTTGTACGCTCCTTCATCCAGCGATGTCACGATTGGCTGTTGAGGTCCAGAAAGTCTTGCAGAACCTTGTTCGGGCCGCCATTTGGTCGCGTCTGTTAACAAGGCGGAAATTGTGAAATCTTCCCCGTGAGGAACAACCATGCTTTCTGGGAGAGGTTCAATTTGTGTGAATGTGTATCGATCAACATCTTGCCAAGGTAGCAGCCAGCGTGCTAAAGCGTTTTTGCCCGCAGCAGGTACCAGCAGAATTGCAAGCAGCATGAGCGCCATCGGAATGCCAGCTGTTCCTGCCCAGAAGCGATGCCTGGGGTTTGGGACGGCATCACTTAAGTCGCGATCTTTGACCACAGAATCTACTTGAGCAATCGCTGCCCGGGCGAGTGTGGAACCATTTTGAGATTGCTGTTCTACGCGGGCCAGTTCGACAACACCAAGTAATTGATCCCCTAAGCGAGGATATTTTTGCTTGACTAGTCTGGCGACTTGTTCCATCCGCCTTGTGCCCCAGATCCAACGATGACACTTCCAGGGCAGGACGACTCCAAAACCAAGCGTACCCACAACAAGTGAAATCGCACGCACCAAAGCTGGCGTGTCAATAAATCGATCCAGCGAAAATACAATCAGATAAGAAACCGCAAGACCAAACAGTCCCGCGAAAATTCCTTCTGCAACTTTGATTTTTCTGACGTGGGAGCGAAGTTCTTCGAGGCGAAGTTGTGTCGATTCCGGCAATCGGATTGAGTGCTGTTGTGTCGATTCCATTTTCAGCCTTAATTAAAAAATTGATTTAGCTTGGAAAACCTGCACTGAATTTAGCAGGTCATGAACCTTTATAAACAACTCGACGTCCTACAACAGTCAGACGATAACACTCACCTGATTGTTGACTCCTCAGCAAACATATTAACCGCGAAATAATTAAATTGCGGTGACTATATTACTCTATTGCGAATCTTCCAGAAAATAAGGAAGCCGGAAGAAGTCGTCATTTCACAAAGATTCCAATTCCTTCGAATTCACAATTGCTTATCTGAGTAGACGTGAATATACTAGGAGTAGTTCATGCTGTCTACTATTTTTTCTATATTTTTCTTTGATCAAATGACTGCTGTTGTTCGTTAAGCCATTCAGGTGAGGCGAAAAAACCTGAGTTTCTCGTCTTTTTCTAGTACAGACTCGCGGTTACAGGATGACTTTTATGAAATGGCTTTCGATCGTTTTGATGGTGAATTTGGCTTTTTTTGTGGAATCTGCTCCGGTTCTGGCTCAGAAAGATGCTGCCGATGCAGTCAAAATTGCTTCTAAGTTTCTGGAATCAATCCTCAAAGGGAAGAAGGAAAAACGAGGCAGAAAAGTTATTGATGCTCCAGCGGTTCAACAAATGGTCAGGCCGGCGGGTGCTAACGTTGCAGCGGCTAAGAAGGATATTGAAATCCGCCAATCGCGGCTCGATGCTCATTTTGCTGCATTTGCTGCCTGGGTCGATCTTACCTGTGACCTTACTGATGAGCAAAGAGTTCAGCTCAACACGATAACTAAACAGGCAATTGATAAGTCGCAGGACGCATTTAAGAAGCCAAAGCCTGCTCAGAACCTTCAGAATTATCTTTATGATTATTCGCCGATTCATTTTGTGGGCGATCAAGGGGCAGCGGGGCTTGTTCGTCAGGCCAGCCTGGATAAACAGCTTCTGGAAATTCTGAATGACAAACAGAAAGAAAAATGGCAACTTGCTTCAGCAAGTCGTAATCAGGAATTGCACGACCGTTTCTTCCAGCACGTTTTGCAGAAAGCTGATAAAGAGTTGTTTCTTTCCAGCAAGCAAAAAGAACAAATCACGAATCTGTTTCCTGCACAGCTACCTTTGCTGGAAACCGGGGCGTATGCGTTTATGCCGCAAACATTCTATATTCCACAGAAATCAATCGTTACTATTTTGATGCATCCGCCGGTTGCCTTTAAAAAGGTTCAAATGAATCGGCTTGAAGATTTGAAGAGTTCCAATCAAAATAGCATTTCGTTTCAGGCAATGGATGGTCTTTCGGGGTGGCACAAAAAACTCAAACTGAACGCAGAACTGAATCAGGAGAAATATCACCGAATGCTGGATATTCGGATTTCTTACATTGCCACAGAGTTTGAAATCAGTCCTGATAAAAAGCATTATTTGGAAATTGCAGGCAAAGGAGCCATCGTCAAAGTGATTGCGAAGTGGAAAAAAAGTACGCTCTCGCAATTTAAGTCCTGGGAGCAAACCATTCAGCAAAACCCGGGGCAAAACTTTGGATTTGGTGTTGCCGGCATTCAGGTATCAGCATTAGATAAGCATCCTCTGTGGACTCATGCGATGGAAAAAACAATTTCTAAAACGGAATATGAAAAACTCCGGAATCAATCTCAGGACGCGATCGCAGGGTGTGTTGTTGCGATGCTGGATCAGGAACTATGGCTTTCGGCAGATCAATGCAATGACATTCAGGTATTGCTTAAGGACGCTCAATCGACGACTGGTATCCATAGTAGCATGCAGAGCTATGCGAATGAACTATGCCTGGTTGGAGTATCCATTCATGGCAAAAAGCGTAAGGAAATTGAAGCGATTCTCAATGAGGCGCAATTAAACGCGTTTGTTGAATTGAAATCGCAATTTATGGTGCAGAATAATTACCTCATGATCAAGTCCCGCCATGGCCAAATGCATTTGATGCCAATCCCCCGTTGACAACTCTAAGTTTCCTGCCTCGATATCACTTGATCACTTCCAATGAAATACAAAACGACTTTTATGAGATGGCTTTCAATTATTTTGATTCTGCCCTTGGCATTTCTAGTGCATCTTGCGCCTGTACCAGCTCANGATAAGACTCCACTTGAGTTAGAACTCGAAGTACGTCAAACACGTTTGGAGGCTCATTTCGAAGCGTATGCTGCTTGGGTGGATCGCCAGTGTGATCTTTCCGATGAACAAAGATCCCAACTCAACGCGGCCATTAAGCAAGGTATCGAAAAATCGCAGGAGTTATACGCCAAGCCGCAACCTGCCAATAATAATCAAAGCCATTTGTACGATTATTCGCCAGTCCGCTTTGTGGCGATTCGCGGGGCAGCCTGGGGAGTATCTCAGGCTGGCCTTCAGGAATATTTGGCGAAAATTCTCAACGACAAGCAGAGAGAAAAACTACAAGCAGCTAAAACCAAACGCAGACAGGAATTGCACAATCTCTTTGTTGAATATGTTCTCCACAATGCAGGAGAGGTTTTGTATCTGACGTCAAAACAAAAAGGACAGATAAAACCACAGTTTCCTTTTCAGCATGCGTTCTTGGATACGGGAGCATATTCCTTTTCTCCTCAAACGCATTTATTACAGGAAAAGTCAATGGATTCACTTTTTGATCGCATCAAGATCGAGTTGGATCCGGTTCAGGAAAACCTTTTGAATCCAAGCCGCAAACAAGTGATTCGATTCATGCGTGATGATGGGCTTGACGGTTGGAAGAAAAAGCTTCAAGCAGGAGTTGAGGATCAGCAAAAAAAACTGTATCAAATTCTAAACAGCCGTATTGATTATCTTAAAAGCGAGTATCAGGTTGACTCAACGGGAATTCGATATCTGGAGGTTGCAGGGAAAGGGGTGATTGTCCGAGAAATTTCAAAGTGGGAAGACAAAATTTCTTATAATTTTGATTTCTGGGCAGAGAACCGAAACAAACTGATTATCCCAGGTCAGTTTCTGGGTGTGGCTCGTGGCATTAAAAACGACATTCTGGATCAGCATCCGTTATGGAATCATGCGGTAGAGAAAGTGATTTCCCAATCAATTGTGGAGCAGCGTCGAATGGAATCACAGGCGATCATTGCAGGGTATGCAACTGCGATGTTGGACCAAGAACTCTGGTTGTCCTCTGGCCAACGAGATGATATTGCGGCTTTGCTCTTGGCATTTCCACATGTTGAGGATGAGCACCATCATGGTCATGCGTTTGAGTTGTGTCTGGTCGGCATTGCTGTTTTGGGGGATCAACAGAAAGAACTCAGATTGATATTGAATGAAAACCAGNTGGCTGCTTTTAATGCACTGCAAGGTCCGTTTCAAAATCAGGATGATTATCTCATGATTCAATCCAAAGGGGATGCTTTGCCGCTTCAGCAGTTTGTGGAATAAATTGTTAGTTTTTACGGTTAATTATCTGTCACATGTGTTAGGAAAATGGAATCTACTTCATATGAAATATCATCCGATCATTTTGATGCTGTGTTTTGCATTGACTGTGGAAAGTGCCTCTGTGCATGCACAGGGTTTGCTTGGGTTTGAGGCTGCGGATAAAATTCCTGCCAAGCCTGAATTAGAAGTGCGTCAAGTACGCCTGGAGTCTTATTTAGCAGCACATTTAAGCTGGGTGGATCATGTTTGTGAACTTTCAGCAGATCAAAAACAGAAGCTACAAACGGTTGTTCAACAAGCTGTTGCCAAATCACAGACAGAACATCGCAAGCCGAAGCCTGCAACCAACGTGCGAAATTATTTGTACGATTCTTCCCCTGTCCGATTCGTGGGGGCTTTAGGGGCAGCTGGGCAGATTCATCAGCTGGGGTTAGACCAAGAATTATTGAAGATATTAAGTGAACCTCAGCAGAAAAAGTTGCAAGCAGCCAATGCAGAACGTGAGCAGCAACTTCACGATGTTTTCCTGGAGCGTGTTTTTTCCTTGATGGACAGCAAAATGCCTTTCTCAGATAAGCAAAAAGAACAACTCTCAAATTTGTTTCCCTCGCGAATTCCATTTCTGGAAGATGCCTTGTATACGATGAATCCACGGACTCAGTATGTCTCGGAAAAGTCGATTTTAAGTCTTGTGATGCATCCACCAATGTCGTTTACCAAAGAGCAATGGGCCAGCTTGCAGACACTCAGGGCACCGCGACGAGTGGGCGGTGCTTTTGGGGTTCGGAATATTCGGCAGTCGCGTTTTACATTGCAGGCAATTGATGGTCCTGAGGGTTGGCTGAAGAATATCAATAAGCAGGCAAAAGTGTATCAAGGCGAATTGCAGAAAACTTTGTTGTTAAAAGCAGATACCACCTTTGCAGGGTTGGGTTTAAGCCCGAAGGATCGACGCTCATTAGAGGTTGCAGCCAAGGGGGCAGCCGTGAGAACGGTAGCCGAGTGGAAGAAGAAAGCAGCATTAGGTTTAACGCCGTATAAGAATTTAGTAGATCAGCAACCAGGCAGGAACTTCTTGTTCTCGATTGTAGGAGTTGATAGTTCCAAGATTGAGCAACACCCATTTTGGACACAGGCAATGAGCAAAGTGACGACTTCGCGAACTGGTCAACGTAAAGGCAGCCCTGCGGATTCTACGTTAAACTATGTCGTAGCGTTATTGGATCAGGAACTTTGGCTCGATGAATCTCAACGTGAAAAAATAAAAGATCTTTACCGGGATGCCTTTATCGTGGAGAAACGTTTGTACCGAGGTCAGCAGTACGAGCTATATCTGCTGGCCACTGTAGTTGATTCGTTTCAACTAAATGAACTTAAGGCTGTTCTCTATGATGGCCAGTTGCAGGCATTCAAGGAATTGAAAAAACAGTTCGATGCTGATGGTTCGGATCTTGTTTTATTTAAGTATTACGATCGGTCGATTGACCTTGGTGACTGACTCTTTTTTTTCTCGAACTTCTCAACAGATTATGGGAACAAACTGTAGTTTCAGGTTCTCTTAGACAGTAGTATTACTGACAACATAAACACCTCAGATTAACAACAGGGAATTGCAATGCCGGCTCAGACACAAACGACTCAAGATATGCACTCCGATGATGTGGCAGCAATTGATGAACTTCGTGGAATCTACCAGAAACTCAGATCAGAACTGGCTCGGGTGATTGTGGGTCAGGATCAAGTCGTAGAGCAGATCGCGATTTGTCTGTTTGCTCGTGGGCATAGCTTATTGATGGGTGTGCCCGGGCTTGCCAAGACGTTGCTGGTGAGCCGGCTGGCTGAAACGATGTCGCTGGATTTTAGTCGAATTCAATTCACTCCCGATCTAATGCCGATGGATATTACGGGAACCGACATTTTGCAGGAAACTCCTGAAGGTCGCCGAGAGTTCGAATTTGTGAAAGGCCCGGTCTTTGCGAACATTGTATTAGCAGACGAAATTAACCGTGCACCTTCAAAAACTCAGGCGGCGATGCTGGAAGCGATGCAGGAACACCGGGTCACTGTTGTCGGTCGGCCTTATGAGCTTGCTCCACCATTTTTTGTTCTCGCGACACAAAACCCTGTTGAGCAGGAAGGAACGTATCCTTTGCCTGAAGCTCAGTTAGATCGATTCATGTTTTTGATTTCGGTTGATTATCCTTCGCGTGATGAAGAAATCGAAATTGCTCGCACGACAACGGGTGCCCCTTTGCCAGAATTGGAACATGTGCTCAATGCGGAAATGGTGAATCGCTTTCAGGAGCTGGTTCGCCGCGTTCCCGTGCCTCAACACATTTACGAATTCGCCGTCGATTTGGTTCGTAGAACCCGACCAGAGGCTCCCGAATCTCCCGATTGGTTGAAACCATTGGTTTCCTGGGGAGCAGGCCCGCGTGCGGTGCAGTATTTGATTCTTGGGGCAAAATCGCGAGCTGCGTTGACCGGTAGTTACATGGCTCGCCTGGAAGATATTCTGGCAGTCGCAGAGCCTGTGCTTTCGCATCGAGTGCTCACAAACTTCAATGCAGAATCCGAAGGTATCAGCAGCACCGACATTGTTCGACGACTCGTAGAAGAACTCAACGCAGAAGGTTAAGAATTTTACGTTGAGTATCGTGGAGTACAGGCATTCTAGTCTGAGAACGATTTTCTTTTGGAATAATTAGACCGAATTTTAATGCGTGAATTTATAGATCCTAGCGTGGTTGCTCGATTAGCTGGGTTGGCGTTGGATGCTCGCTCGCCGATGGTCGGGAATGTTTCGGGACGACATCGCAGTCCAACGCGTGGTTCGTCGCTGGAGTTTTCGGAGTACCGAAAGTACGTTCCTGGTGATGATCTTCGTCGGCTCGATTGGCGAGCCTGGGGACGAAGCGACCGTTATTATATCAAAGAGTATGAAGCTGATACCAATTTACGACTTTGTTTGATTGTCGATGTCAGCGGCTCTATGAATTTCGGAGCTGATGGGACCAAAGAAGCAGGGAAGACAAAACTCGATTACGCTCGCCGATTGGCAGGCACTTTGGCGTACCTAGCTTCTGGTCAGGGGGATGCAGTCGGATTGTATTTTGCGGGAGAAAATGTTCAAAAAGAAATTCCTCCCAAACGCAGTGGTCGGCATCTTCGGCATGTCCTTGATGAACTGGGAGAAATGAAAGCGGAGGGAGAAACCGGCTTACCGGAAATTCTTCATCAAGTGGCAGAACGAATTCAGCAGCGAGCGTTGGTCGTTATTATTTCTGATTTGTTTGTGGAACCGGAGGAACTGAATAACTGTTTTCAGCACTTGCGATACCGTAAACACGATGTGGCTGTGTTTCATTTGCTCCAGCAAAATGAGATTGATTTTCAGTTTGACCGTCCCATGAAATTCCAGGATTTGGAAGGTGCTGCTCCGATGTTGATTGATCCGACTGAAATCGGTAAGCAGTATCGAAAAGCAGTACAGGAATATTTGGAAAAAATCAAACAGATGATGCGAAGTTCTGCGGTCGATTATCGGCGAGTCGGGATTGAAGAGAACTATGCTGAAGTGTTGGCGAACTTTTTGCTGGCTAGGAAAAAATAATTTATGTCGTTTTTGCAACCATTCCTGCTGTTCGCGATCCCTTTGATTTCATTGCCTGTTGTGATCCATTTGATCAATCAGAACAGGCATAAAACGATTCATTGGGCTGCGACAATGTTTCTGATGCAAGCCAAACGCATGTCGCGTGGGATGGCTAAAATTCGGTATCTGCTCATCCTCATTTCCCGAATGTTGGTCATTGCGGGTTTGATTTTTGCACTCAGTCGCCCGATGTCTTCTGGTTGGCTTGGGTTGACCACTGGTAGTCAGCCGGAAACAACGATTATCGTTCTTGATCGTTCTGCAAGTATGTCAGAACAGGGAAGTTCGACCGGGATTTCCAAGCAGAAAACAGCCTTACGGAAATTGTCTAATCTGATTACCAATACCGGTCAGAAATCGCAGCTGGTTCTTTTTGATAGTGTTTCGCAAGAACCGTTGGTGATCAATTCCGCAAAGGATTTACTCGATCTTCCTGAGACCCAACCGACAGCTACGGCAAGTGATATTCCTGGCCTGTTGGAAAAAGTTGTAGAGTATATGGCGACCAACCAAACCGGTCGAACAGATGTCTGGGTTTGTTCCGATTTGAAGCAAAGCGACTGGAATCCTTCGGGCGGTCGCTGGGAAGCGATTCGGCAACAAGTTGCCAGCCGGGNAGGCGTTCGTTTCTATTTGCTGACTTATCCTGAAGTTTCAGGAGAAAATCTTTCGGTCAGCATTTCGGGAGTTCATCGAAGGGAAACATCAGCAGGAGCTGAGTTGGTGTTTGACATTCGATTACAACGATCAAACCCATCGCANACGCCGTTGCAAGTTCCCTTGAATTTTATTATCAACGGTGCTCGATCAACCTTGGATGTTGAAATTACTGGTAGCGAGTTAATACGCAACGGGCACACGATTGTCATTGACCGGGAATCTAAGAAGGGCTGGGGGCGTATTGAATTGCCTCGGGATTCGAATCTGATCGACAATGCCTTTTACTTTGTTTATGCCGAGCCGGCGCTGCGGGAAACGATCATCGTTTCTGACGATAAAGAGTCTGCTGAGTTGATTCAGTTGACCACTTCGATTCCTGCAGAACGTGGTTTGCGATCTGAAGCCGAAATTATCCCCATCGCAAACATTGCAGCGATACCCTGGGATGAAGCTGCAATGATTGTTTGGCACGCCCCGATTCCAAGTGGAATTGTTGCCAGGTTAATGGAAGAGTTTGTGGATTCGGGCCGGACCTTGTTGTTTCTTCCGCCTGAAAACCCAGGGACGAATCAAATCTTCAAAACTTCGTGGGGTCAGTGGACCGAACATCCTGGCAACACATCCAACCTAGTTTCTCGTTGGCGAACCGATGCTGGCTTATTAAGCAATACACAAAACGGATCTCCTATTCCGGTGGGGGATATTGAAGCACTGCGATATTGTGGTTTGGAAACCGCAGNCTCGACAATGCTCGGCCAGTTTTCCGGGAATCTTCCGCTTCTTACCAGGTCTGATGCTGAGCACGGGGCAGGGGCAGTTTACTTTTTGACGACATTACCAAAACCCTCCTATTCAAATTTGGAATCCAATGGACTCGTGCTTTACGTCATGATGCAGCGAGCCTTGGCTCGTGGAGCCGCTTCTTTGGGGGCAGCCAGACAGCTGGAATGTCGCTTGGATGCTGATATCAATTCGGCTCAGTGGANACCATTGGATACCTCTTCGAAGGAAATTCTGCTTTCGGGCAGAACCATTCATCCCGGGTTGTATCAATCAGAGGGTGTCTTGTTGGGTTTGAATCGTCCGTTGACTGAAGATTCAGTTGAAGTTGTTGAGAATTCAGAAGTAGAAAGTTTGCTCAGCGGATTAGATTACACAATTATCGACGATGCGGTCGGTAGTAATATGGAGTTGGCCAGCGAGGTCTGGCGAACATTTTTAATGATCATGATCTTCGCATTGCTGATCGAAGCACTGCTTTGTATCCCTGAAAAACAGCCGCAACCAAAGGTTACTGCACCACTGGAATCTTCATGACTTTTTTCTGGACAACATCTACATTAATTCTGAGTTTTCTTGTACTGATTGCAGCAATCGTTTGTTGCAGTATCAGTTGGAAACGCAGTGGGTACGGACGAACGTTTGGCCTGTTGGAAGGTTTACGCCTTTTGCTGGTGATTCTTGCGCTCATTACTTTGAATCAGCCAGAAATACTGCAAGAATTTCGACCGGAAGAACAGCCCACGTTGGTCGTGTTGTACGATTCCTCTGATAGTATGCAAACTCAAGATGTGTTAGATCCTGCGCAGCCAGCTTTGCCACCCGTCACCAGGCGTGAAGCGGTCGCTGCATTGACGCAAATTTCAGATGCCGAAAATGTGGAAACCGAAGATACGGATTTTGAAGCAGAGCCAGATGCAAAACAGGATTCAGTATTATCGAAGCATTCCGAGTTGTGGGATCCAATTTCGAAACGTATGAAAGTGGTTTTCGAGCCTTTTTCTTCAGAGCTTTCCAATCCGTCACAAGGTACGGATTTGAATCAGGCGTTGCTTCGAGCAACTGAACGGCACGCCAACTTGCGAGGCATTGTGTTGATTTCCGATGGTGACTGGAACACTGGAAAAGCTCCTCATATTGCAGCGACCAATTTGCGGATGCAAAACGTGCCTGTTTTTGCTATTGGGGTCGGTAATGAAGAGCATTTGCCTGATGTCGAGTTAGCCAGTATCGATGCTCCTACTTTTGGTGTTGTGGGTAAAACATTGCGGATTCCTTTTCACATTTTGAACTGGCTTCCTCGGGATCGTGATTTGACAGTGACTCTCAGCGGGACACGTGGCGAAAAAGTGATCAAGACGGTGCATATCAACGGCATGGGGCAATTACGTGAAACCTTAAATTGGCGTCCTGAGAAAGTCGGAGAGTACAAATTAGCGATTGATATTCCGGTCGATCCAACGGAACTGAATCCTGATAATAATCGGTTAGAGTTTCCGATTTCGATTAAAAATGAAGCTCTTAAAGTGTTGATTGTCGAATCCTTTCCTCGCTGGGAATATCGCTATTTGCGTAATGCATTAGAGCGTGATCCCGGCGTTGAGGTACATTGCCTGTTGTTCCATCCTCATTTAGAGGAAGTCGGCGGAGGTCGAGGTTATTTGGATCAGTTTCCTGGTGAGAAAGAGTTGTTCAAATACGATGTTGTTTTCCTGGGGGATGTTGGCGTTGATTCAAAGCAGCTCAGCCTCGAAAACTGTCAGCACTTGCGACAGCTGGTGCGGTCTCATGCAGGAGGCCTCGTTTTTCTCCCTGGATTTCGAGGAAAACAGGCTACGCTACTGACGACCGAACTGGAAGAACTTTACCCCGTCCTTACAGATACAACTGTTCCACGCGGGTATGGATTACCATTTCCTGCTCGGTTTTCTTTGACCGANGATGGACGCAGANGTTTGTTAACACGCCTGGNACTTGATGAGCGTGAGAATGAATCGACTTGGAANAACTTACCCGGCTTCCAGTGGTATGCGGCTACACTTCGAGCTAAAATTGGTTCACAGGTATTAGCCACGCACGATTCCGAATCAACACGATACGGTCGAGTGCCTTTGATTGTGACNNGNNCNNCNGGNACGGGCAAAGTGTTNTTCATGGGNACCGATGGGGCTTGGCGTTGGCGAAAAGGGGTCGAAGATCTTTATCACTATCGCTTTTGGGGGCAAGTGGTTCGCTGGATGGCTTATCAGCGAAACATGTCTAAAGGGGAAGCGATGCGACTGTTTTATTCGCCGGATCGTCCCGAAGCAGATCGTGTTGTGACACTTAATTCCAACGTGATGAGTTCCGCTGGCGAGCCGCTGCGTGATGGGACGGTCGTTGTGCAAATTACCTCGCCAACAGGACAGGTTGATTCCGTTAAACTGGCAGCAGCCGGCGAAGATTCCTGGGGACTGTTTACCGGGACGTTTACTCCTGAAGAAGGTGGCCTCTACCAATTGGTAACAACGTGTGCAGAAAATGGTGCTCGACTGGAAACAACGATTTCCGTGCAAGGGCTTCAAAGAGAACGCATCGGCGAACCTGCCCGGTTTGATGTTTTGAAAGAAGTCGCAGAAGTGAGTAAAGGACAACTGGCTCAAATCAGCGACATAGAAGAGTTAATCGCATCAATAGCCAAAATGCCCGAACCAGATCCCGTCATCCGCAGATACCGCATCTGGAGTCACCCCGCCTGGGGAGGTCTCATTGTCGTCTTGCTCACCATCTTCTGGGTCGGTAGAAAATTAGCAGGCCTTGTGTGAGTAGCAGGGAAATATTTGTAGGGTCCGCTATTGCGGACAATTTCACTGGACGTGCCAGCTTTCCATGCGAGATTTTGTCCGCAATAGCGGACCCTACGAAAGTTAGATGTAGGCCGGAACAAGTGGAGCGAAGTTCCGGCAAATCGTTATGCTAAAATCTCATGAATGACGTGACCGTGGACGTCGGTGAGGCGGCGGTCCAGGCCGTTGTGG
>JAESQE010000011.1 GCA_016765335.1 Planctomycetaceae bacterium | reverse complement strand
TCAGAACTTTCTGAAAACAGAAAGTCTGACAAAAACAAGACAGGTGGTCATCTGGGCGCTACACTTTTATTCCAATTTACCACTCACCGCCGGGCGCTACGTTTTCTGGCCGTTGTTTACACTTCAAATTTCATTACCGAAATGACTGACTTTTAACGCTAGTTGAACCACTACTGTGATCCCGAACCGCCGATGCTGCGGTCGAGTTTGAGGAGGTTGTGTTCGGGGGAGAAGAAAATCATTTTGACATCTTGTCGTGAACGGGTCGCTTGTGAATGACCGGTATACCACATCGAAACGTGTCGATTTTCCAACGCTCGCATCACAAACAGATTCCGCTGTTGATCGAAGGTGATCNAGTCAGCTCGAACGGAGAATTGATCCCCTTTATTTTCTGCCTCAATCGTTGCATTATGCTTGGCCTGAAGTTCAATAGACCAGGAATGTTTCGGCTCGGGATTCGTTTTATCTTCAACAGACCTGGCTAGAATTTCAAGCTGATCGCATTTCATCCAGACGCTTTTGGAGGGGCGTTTGTCTCGGGTAAACTCAACAAGCGGGCCAGAAACAGGTCCATGCAAAACGTTCACACGGTCGTTAAGTGTCCCTAAACCCTGTTTGTTTTTCTCCTGAATATTGCCTTCCATGTCGCCTGCAAAAGTAATTTGAGTGTAGTCCCATCCAGCCTGGATGGAATCGGTTTGGGATGCTCGCTGCTTTTCTTTATTTGGAGACGTTTTTATGGATAGCTTCAAGGGCGAGTTGCCTTTGCTTCTTTGCCAGATGTCAATTTTACCGGGGCCTCGTGCTTTGATGTCTCCAGTGATGTGATTGATTCCAAAAGTGGCAACCTGGATGTACCTGACGGCTACGAGTTTGCCTTGTTTAAACTCGTTCATTTCCAATCGTACGCCATCAATACACACTATTTCTGCAATTTGGGGTTCCGCCTGCTTGTCAGTTCTGCTCATGGAAATTGGCTGGTCCAACACGACCGTAAGTTCTTTGCAAGTGATTTTTGAATCGAGAAGAACTGCTTTGACATCCCCGATGAAACGCACATGCTGCCCTTGAAATCTCATCTCTTCGCTCCAGGTGACTTCCAGAAGTTGCACCTGATCAAGCTGACCTCCCTCCAAATCAGTTTTGACCGGTATCTGTAAAGAACCCGCTCCTAAAACCTTTGCATAGTTTTTTCCTGTATCGATCTTCAGGTCCATGCCATCAATACGTAAAGGCCCGTTTTGGATTGACGCAAATCGTTGGGGAGTTCCAAACAAATGAATCAGCCGACTTTGATCGTCCCGAGTGTCGATGGTCATATTTTGACCAACAATACTGAAGGTCTCTTCTTCATCAGGCAGTTTACCTGCTGCAACGACATCACCTTGGGTTTCGGCATGTGCAACATGAAATTGTTTGAATTTATTGTCGTGCTGAATATCCAACGAAAGATGCTTGGCATGAATCTNCAAATCCAGATCAGCACCTTTTTTTTTCTCACCCGAGACTTGCTGGATTCCATCGCTCTGTTCTGCCACTGGTGAATCTAAGATCGCTGCCAGTTGCTCAGCAGAACGTTGTTGAAAGTTCAATGTGAATGTCTCGTATTGCCCTTCGACATCAGGACTGGCAATGGCGACATTTCCTTCGGCTAATGCTTTGCGTAACTTCCAATTAGGGGAGGACGCCTGTTGTGATGAATTCACCTTTTGAGACAGTTGAGGATCTTCTGTTTCCAGCCAAAGTCGTACCGTATTCGAATACATCCCCGAGCCGTTTGCAGGAGAAGTAATCATCACATTGCCGGTCAAGGTAATGACTTTAAGGTTATCTGACGAAGACCGCTCAGGGGCAAAAGTCAGCGAATCGTTCCATTTTGCATCTGCCAGAATGTGAGATACCTGATCTGTTGATGCAACCACAGGTGGAGACGAGTTTTCGTTCAAATGCGTCAGTTGACCAGGGCCTTGGCAATGTGCAAACAGTGGCTCGTTCTTTTCGCCCAGATGAATTTCCAGCCGGGGAGTTTCCAATTTAGTATTACCATAATCGATATCTACAAGCGGGGGATCATGGGGGTGCTTCTTGCGAAAGCCATCCAACACGATAATCTTTTTTTCAAAATCGTAATCGAGTTCTTTTCCCCGTGCTTCCAGTTGGCTCTTCTGTGACCGACAAACAACAGGCATCCCGGTCGCATGCATCGAGCGGATTGTCATGTTCGCGTCCGGCTGAATCACTACTTCGCCGGGTTGGGCTGTCTTGTTTTCTGTCTTTGCAAACTGTAGCTGAAGTGTCTGGCAGTCAATCCTATTCGCGTACCCTTGCTCATCAGATTGAGTGACAAAAACGTTTCCTTTAAGAACCGCTAATTGTNTTTTCATATCGNAGNGAAAAGATTNATCACCTTGAATGAAGACAGGCTCTTCTCCTGGTTTGGGGACCAAGTTCATTGTCAGCTGACCGAGAGTCTGAATGCTGGTAATGCCTCGAATCAGAGGTTGATTTCGGTGTTCACCCCCATCAAGCATGTCTAAATTCAACTGAATATTGTCTGCATTTCCAAAGCTTTGTTGCATCTGGAAATACACCGGGTTTTCACTGCGAATGTGCTGATTCGCACGAGAGAACACAAAGGTTCTGCCGGTGACTTCCAAGCCATCGGCTCCACGAATCTTGACTTTCCCACGCAAATAAGCAGATTGCAACATGCGAGGCTGAATGTCTGCCAGCTCGACAGCTTCATCGAACACAAATGTGGCAGATTCCGCAATGATCACAATTGGCTTGGCTGAGAAACCTTTTGGTTTGTCTGCACTATCCGGCTCATCCGCATTCCAGACCATTGCCACCGGGCTAATGCGAAGTTCCTTATTACCGTTTAACTGCTGGCGTTTGTTGAAAAACAAATGCATCCCATCCACATGAACCTTCACACGAGCCTGCATCGGCCAGGAAATATCGGAAAGATACTTCAAGGCAACTTCCCGACTCGCACGCGGCCCCGGGCCAGCCAATAAGGTATTGCCGGGGGTTGGTCGTTGATGCTGTTCAGCAATCATCGCAGGTCGTTTAAGTAACTGCTTCGAAAACTGCGCGTAGACCGAGTAAAACCCTAACAGGAGGATTGTCGAGAACAGAGTCAGGATGTAACGTCGAGTCATCTGAAAAAACTTAAAAGTAGGACAATTTTTCTCGCAACGACACTGCTAAACAAGCCAGGCAGTGACACCCATCCGCTACTACACAATCAATCTTTTGAATTCAACGCCAAAGACGGAGGCATCAGCGCAATGATATCTGTGATGTCGATCAAGCCGACAGGAATCCCCGTCTGATCCACCACGGGTAGTTCACTCAGTTTTCGTTCCGCTAGCAAATCGACCGCTTCGCCCAGTAACGCTGTATCAGAAATTGTAATCGGACGGACTGTCATCACTTCTTTGACCGGATGATCCAGCAATTCTTCTTGATGGCTGGCGAGAATCCGTGCCAGGTCACTGTCGGTGAACAGCCCACTCAGTTGCCCGAGTTCATCAATAATCATCACTGCACCGGTTCGACGAGTTTCATTGGGATTGCTACCAAAAACATCTCGAACCTTTTCGTGCTCCCTGGCAATTCGTAATTCGTTTCCACTTCGCATCATCTCGGTAACCGGAGTTAATTTTCGTCCCAATGAACCAGCGGGATGAAAAAACGCAAATTCCTGTGACGTGAATCCTCGAATTCGAGAAACCACCAAAGCTAACGCATCGCCCACAGCCATCATCGCGGTGGTGCTTGTGGATGGCGGCAAGCCCTGCAAACCTGCTTCTCGCAAGCGTCCGATGGAAATCACAGCTTCAGCTGCATGTCCCAAAGTGCTCAAGTTGGTCGCAGTCAACGCAATCACAGGAATATTCATTCGCTTTAAGACTGGTAGCAACCGGCAAACTTCTTCTGTTTCGCCGCTGTTAGAAAGAACAAGTACAACATCCTCTGCATGCAAACATCCTAAATCTCCATGAACCGCTTCGGTCGGATGCAGAAAATGAGATCGCGTGCCCGTGGAAGATAATGTTGCGGTTATCTTCTGACCAACAAGCCCAGCTTTGCCAACTCCGGTCACGACAACGCTTCCCTGGCAACTCGCAATCAGTTCCACTGCACAGCAAAACCCAGCATCTAATTGCTGAGAAACCGCTTGCAATGCAGCTGCTTCATGCTCAATAATCCGCTTCGCTTCACGAAGTTGATCCACATGAGAGTGGGGAATAATTTGTGTTGATGCAGTCGCCATGCCGGCTCCCGTTGTGTTCGCATGTATCCATAGTTAAAAGAGTCCGACACCTTGTATCCCAAGTAGCCGAAACAGGTCAACGCAAATACATCTGAATAGTACATTTTGTATGTTTGTAATTCCTGAAACACAACAGCCCCCTATGCTTTGAGAAATAGTGAGAAAGCGACACCCTGAAGACTGTTGCGAGATCGCCATGCTCAGGTACAGTAGTTTTTTAATGGTGCAGGTCTGATAATTGGTTCTCCCCCTTTCGAAGGGGGAGTTAGAGGGGGTTTTTACTACTTCTTATAGCCAAACGGTCTTCAAGAAGTTTTGAAGTTCATTTTCTACAAATATTTTCAACCTCTTCGCCTGATGCAGAGAGTTAAACAAAGCACGCTAAAGCGTGAACTCCAACAAAAACAGATCCTTTCAGAGACAAATATGACAACCTCAGCAGCAAATACTTTTTCGATTTCAGGAATCATTCCTCTGGTGGTCACTCCGTTGTTGGATCGCGACACGCTTGATGTCCCGGGAGCCAAGCGAGTGATTGAGCATATTCTGGCAGGCGGAGCCAGCGGCTTATTCATCCTCGGCTCAACCGGCGAAGCTCCCAGTTTAAGTTACCGCTTACGTCGGCAATACATCGAACTGGTTTGCGAAATCGTGGATCAACGTGTTCCCGTTTTAGTCGGCATCACCGATACCTCATTTGTAGAATCGGTCACGCTGGCAAAATTTGCTCAACAAGCCGGTGCAAACGCAGTTGTTTTATCGACCCCTTATTATTTCCCAGCCGGTCAAACCGAACTCACGCAGTATGTTTCGCGGATTGTGGAAGAACTGCCACTTCCATTAATGCTTTACAATATGCCCAGCCTGACGAAAGTTTGGTTCGAAGTTGAATCGCTCGAAAAACTGACTGAGCACAAAAACATCGTCGGAGTCAAAGACAGCAGCGGCGATTTGGATTACTTCAAACGTGTGGTCGAACTCAAGCAGCAACGCCCGGACTGGTCTGTATTAATTGGCCCCGAGCACTTGCTTCTTGAATCTTTGAAACTTGGTGGAGACGGTGGGGTCGCAGGTGGAGCCAATCCGTACCCGAAAATTTTCGTAAAATGTTATGAAGCTTATCGTCAAGGAAATGAAGAGAAAGCAGCTCAGTATTTGAAGTGCATCGAAGCGTTACAGGAAATATACTCGGTCGGAAAATATGCATCTCGGCACATCAAAGCGACCAAGTGCGCACTTTCACTGCGGGGCATTTGTGAAGACAAGATGGCGGAACCGTTCAATCACTTCTTACCTCCCGAGCGTGAAAAAGTCTCACAGATTCTACAAAAGCTGGATGCCCAAATTGAACCTCTGGTATAAGGGAACCTCTATTAATTGGTTCTCCCCCTTGGGAAGGGGGAGTGAGAGAGGGTTTTTGAACTGTGTTTTATAACCAAACTGTATTCGAGAACTTCTGGGATTCAATTAATAGAGGTTCCCTCAACAGCAAGCAGCAGGCGTCGATGTTTTAATCCTATTTGATCAGGAGAAGAAGATGCAAATTCGTAGTCAAATCGTTTTCATGATGTTGCTGACTTGCTTGACAGGTCTGATCACAACTTCTGCATCAGCAGCCAAGCAGCCGAACATTATTTTGATCATGGCTGACGACATGGGCTACGAGTGTGTCCAAGCCAACGGCGGCACCTCTTACAAAACGCCTCGCCTGAACGAACTGGCAAAAACAGGGATGCGGTTTACGCATTGCTATTCCCAACCGATCTGCACTCCTTCGCGTGTCGAACTCATGACAGGATTGTACAACCAGCGAAATTATATTCGCTTTGGAGTTCTCGATCCGCAGCAAACAACATTTGCTCAATTATTAAAACGAGCCGGCTATAAAACCTGTATTGCAGGCAAATGGCAACTCGAAGGCGGATTTAATGGCCCCACTCATTTCGGCTTTGATGAACACTGCCTTTGGCAACTGGCGAGAATCCCAACGCTGACAAAAGTAACGAGCCGGTACCCTAATCCGGGACTCGAAATCAACGGCCAAGAAGTCGACTTCAACAACGGCGAATACGGACCAGATATCGCTTGCAACTATCTTTGCGATTTCATCAAACGGAATCATGAAGGACCGTTTCTGGCTTATTATCCGATGATCCTTCCGCATTGGCCGTTTGAGCCAACACCTGATAGCGAAGAATGGGATCCAGCAGCCAAGGGAGCAGGTTCCAGCCAGAAACATACCAAGTACTTTGTCGACATGGTCAACTACACCGACAAAATGGTCGGTCGACTCGTTGATCAACTGGAAGAATCTGGCATTCGAGAAAACACCCTTCTCATTTTCACCTGCGATAACGGAACTGCAACCACCGTCACATCAAAAATGGGCGACCTAACCATCAAAGGGGGCAAAGGTTTGCCGACAGATGCAGGGATGCACGTTTCGCTGATTGCTAACTGGCCCGGGAAAATTGAAAGCGGGACAACGTGCTCAGACCTGGTGGACTTCACCGATTTTCTGCCTACGCTGGTCGATGTAGCTGATGCAGAAGTTCCAAATAAACTACACCTGGATGGGCAAAGCTTTCTGCCTCAACTTCTGGGACAACAGACAAATGCTCGCCAATGGATTTATTGCTGGTATGCTCGCAACGGCGGCAAGCAAGGTGCTGAGTTTGTTCAGAATCACAATTGGAAAGTTTATCGCAATGGCAGGATCTTTCAGATTGGTGAGGACAAACTCGAAAAGAATAATTTAGCCTCCAGGCAGCAAACTTTGTCTGAAGCCGACAAAAAGCAACTGAAGCAACTTCATACTGCACTTGATCAATACACTGATACTCGAAAAATGCTTCCCGAACCTTATCCTGAAAACAAGCCTCGCAAGCCGAAAAAGAATAAGCAGAACAAGAAGAAGGCGACGAACTAATTCTGACGCCAGTAACTGGCAGGCAGTTCCTTTTTTCTATTAAACGATATTTC